>CAVKVO010000052.1:0-12476 GCA_963659575.1 Prevotella sp. CAG:1031 | reverse complement strand
AAAACCGCCTAAAAATACAGGGCAAACTTGCACAACTTATTCTTTTCACATTACATACGGAAAAAAAACGCTATATTTGCGGTTCATAAACAACCAAGACGGTTTTCGCAAGACACAATAGGGTTGGTTTCGCATACAGCCCTATGAAGAAAAAACATCGCAGATATGCACAAGATAAAAAACATGTGGCTGAAGAAGGAGGGATACGACTGCTTTGGCTGTTCGCCGGACAACCCGCTGGGAGTGAAAATGGAGTTTCACAAGGACGGCGACGACGTGGTTTGCTTCTGGAAACCGCAGACACACTACCAGGGATGGGTCAACACGCTGCACGGAGGAATACAGGCAACGCTCATTGACGAGTGCGCATCGTGGGTGATGTTCAGTCAGTTGCAGACCACAGGGGTCACGTCGCGGCTCGACATAAAATACCGCAAACCCGTGATGACCACCGAACCGCAGATAACAATCCGTGCACGACTGAAGGAGATGTGCCGCAACGTGGCATACATAACAGTGACCATAGAAAACTCGAAAGGAGAACTCTGCACCGAGGGCGAGGCCGTATACTTCACGTTTCCACAGGAAAAGGCGAAGGAAATGGGGTTCACACATTGCGAAACAGAACAGGAAGGATGAAGATAATACTGGCTGACAATCAAGACATAACGCGTGCGGGACTGATGTATGTGTGCGGCAATGAATGTGACTGCCCCACTTGTATGCGCGCAACCGACAAGGCGAGTCTCATGGCACGGCTTGCCGAGGACGACGACGCTGTGGTGGTGCTCGACTATACTCTGTTTGACATCAACGACGAGGACGACCTGCTCATCCTGAGCGAGAGGTTTCCCAAGACGCAATGGGTGATTTTTTCCTTTGAACTTACTCTCGGCTTCGTGAGGCGACTCGCCGGACAGTCGTCGAACTTCAGCATATTGCTTAAAGACTCGCCGTTGGACGAGATACGTTCCTGCATCAGTCAGGCAGCGAAAGGTCGGCGGTACATCTGTCAGCGCATGATGGAAACCATGCTCGCTCCTCGGGCGGAAGCTGAGGAGGAAACGAAGTTGACGCAAACGGAGACGGAGATTCTGAAGGACATCGCTCTGGGCATGACCACGCGCGAGATAGCGGAAAAGAGGGTATCGAGTTTCCACACGGTGAACACTCACCGCAAGAACATTTTCCGAAAAATCGGAGTGAACAACGTGCACGAAGCCACCAAATATGCTCTGAGGGCAGGACTTGTGGACACAGCCGAATACTATATCTGACGCAGCGTGTCACATGGTAGGTGCTACATATCCCTTAGCACATGAAGGCAGTAGTAGGCGCTGCGTAGGAGGTACGGTGCCCTCACCGTACCAATCGCTCCTTAGAGCGAAAGAATGAAGCATTTGATCACGAATGATACGGCGAGGGCGCCGTACCTCCTATATATGCGCCTACTACACACCAACATGATTTTTTTTGCTTTCTTCATGCAAGGTTTCCCACAACATTGCATTTATACATCAGAAAGACATCTACTCCGACAACAAAAAGAAAACAAGATAATATGGAAAAGAACATCGGAAAGACAGTGCTGACCGCCGTGATGGCATCCGTAATGGCATCGTGCAGCACAGCCACAAAGACCGCCGCAGGCGACAATAGCGCACAAACGGCACTGGAAACCAGTCAAACGACAAAAACATCTAACACGACAACAAAGGCGACAATCAGTATGGCAGACCAACTGAAGATGATACAGGAGAACAACGCCTTTGCGGTGAACCTGTTCAACAGCGTTGAGGGACTGGGATCAACAGTGGTTTCGCCGCTGAGCGCAACCTATCTGATGAGCATGCTCGCCAACGGTGCCGACGGACAGACGCGCAGCGAGATACTGAAAACGCTCGGTTGGGAAGGAAGGAGCGTTGACGACATCAACGCCGTGTGCCGGATGATAATGGACGACGCGGCGCAAAGAAGCGGGTCGACCACGGTGAACATGGCCAACTACATAGCCGTGAACAAGGGTTATACGCCGAAACAGTCGTTTGCCAACACCGTGAAAAGCTACTTCGACGCCGAAGTGGAGAGTATGGACTTCGCTTCGCCCAAAACAGTGACGCGCATAAACGACTGGTGCAACAAACAGACAAACGGTATGATTCCGCAGATTGTGCAACAGATGGAAGCGAGTGCTGTGGCCTATCTGATGAACGCCATATACTTCAACGGCACCTGGACTGACAAATTCGACAAGAAGGAAACCAAGGAGGAACGCTTCCAGGGCTATACGCGCGACATCAAACGTGTGAAAATGATGCACCAGAACAAGGAGTTCAGATATACGAGCAACGAAACGTTTGCCGCGGTGAGACTGCCCTACGGCAACCGCGAATACTGCATGACCGTGCTGCTGCCCAACGAGGGAAAATCGATATCAGAAATGATGAAGAAGCTCGGTGTGAAAGGACTTACGGCCATTGGTCGCGACATGGACGAATGTATCGTTGACCTGAAACTGCCGCGCTTCACCACTGAAACGGAACAGACGCTCAACGACATCATAAGCAAACTCGGTGCGCCATCGATGTTCAAAGCCAACGTGGCTGACTTCAAGAACTTCGCCGACGGCAACCTCTACATATCGAAGATGCTGCAAAAAGCGAAGATTGAGGTGAGCGAGGAGGGCACGAAAGCCGCCGCAGTGACGGCAGCTATGATGGTGGGAGCGTCGCTCATGCAGCACGAACCGCGCAAAGTTGAGTTTCACGCCAACCGTCCGTTTGTGTATATGATAACGGAACAGAACGGTGCGATACTCTTCCTCGGGCAATACACTGGGGATTAATCCATATAAACGCACTTTCAGAAGCTGGTTCTGAAACGGTTCAAACTCTCAGAACCAGCCACAAACGCAATGCGGAGGTCAGTTTGCCACCATACAAACCGACCTCCGCATTGTCGTTTGAATATGTTTCTATTGCTATTCTACGACCGAATTTTACTGCAAATCAACAATAAAATTCGGATAGATGTTCATAGATTCATACGATTCTAATACTTCGGAATCCACTCGTTGTTGACTCCAAACACGGCAGCCATGGTTATCTTGCTGGCCTCTCTCTTCGTCAACTGATGGCTCCATGCCACTCGCTTGGCGGTTTCCGCTCCGGCACCGTGGTTGTTGTACTCTGAATAGCGGGCGGTTTGCTCACGCTCCTTCTGCCAATAGTGCCAACCTTCGGGACGGATGTGGCTGCCAAGTTCGCAGTTCATAAACAGCGTGTAACCGTAATCGCGCCACGGACGGCCAAGATAGACCTTGGTGACAGACGAATCGGCGGTGAGACGGCAGCGGTTGAACACATATCCGTAGGGCTGTTCCTTGGGCGTGGAGGCCGCCGTGATGTATGAATTGGCCTTGCTGTGGATTTCACAGTCCTCAAACCAAGCCGTGGCAGGACCGAAGATGAAGTCAGTGGTGCCCTCTATATAACAATCCTTGAACAACAGACGGGTTCCGGCAGTGCCTGTATACACCGTGTCCTGATGGCCGAGCAGACGACAGTTGACCAGTATGATGCGGTCGCCCTCGGTATGGAGAGCTACAGCCTGGCCCATTCGCGGCGAATTGTTCTCAATAGTTATGTTGCGAAAGGTGATGCCGCTGCCCTGCACCTTTATGGTATAGGTGCGGAAAGTGCCCATACCGCGGTCGGTGCCCGGCAGTTTGATGTTGGCGTGGTCGTCATACGTGATGACGGTGTTGTCGCGGTCTTCACCGAGAATCTCGATGTTGGTGAGCCATTGCGGCACAACAATCTTCTCTTTGTAAGTACCCTTTTTCACGTAAATCACCTTGTGATAATCCATAAACGCACGGCATACCTCAAGCGCCTCAGCCACGTTGCGGAACTCGCCCGTGCCGTCGCGTGCAACGACAATTGTGTCGGGGTTGTCATACTTGTTGGCTGCACTTATGCTAACTGCCGCTAAGAGAGCAAAAAAGGCAAGAATAAACGTTCGTTTCATAATCTGTTTTGGTTAAGTTTTTATAGTTTGGTTAGTAAAAATCAAGGGGAACAATGGCCACAAAACCGAAAGATACGCTTCAAGAAGCAAACAAAGAACATCTAAGAGCAGCGATATTAGTCATCAAAGGCAGATGGGAAAACGACTAAAAGCTGGAAAATTTATCCGCCAAAAGCCGAAACCTTGTCCCGCCATTGAGGCAGGAAAGGTTCGGAATATGGCTGTATGGATGTGGAGGAAACGCTGCGAAGATGTGTGGAAAACGTCGCGAAGATATAGAAAACGCTGCGAGATGTGTGGAAACGCTGCGGTTTACTGTATCTGCGCAACCTCCTGAATGCCTTCGATTGTCTTCAGACCGTCGATGATGACCTTTACGTCGGAGCGGTCGTGCACACGAAGTTCAAACGTTCCGTCGAAGATACCGTCGTCACAGGTGATTGTCACCTTGTGGATGTTGACGTTCAACTGGTGGGAAATGATGCCCGTGACCTCGTTAAGCATACCGATGTGGTCTATTCCCAACAAGTGTACGGTGGCGTCAAAGAACAGTCGGCGGTGCATATCCCACTTCGCGTCAAGTATTCTGTTGCCGTAGCTCGACTTGAGTTTGGCCGCCACAGGACACGAACGCTTGTGGATTTCAATCTCCTTCTTGTTGTCTATGAAACCGAGAATATCGTCGCCGGGAATGGGATGACAGCAGTGCATGAACTTATACTGCCCGATATTGTCGTCTGTCAGATAGATTGGCTTCTTGCGGTTGAACTTTTCAGGCACCACAAACAGTTCGGAGCTTTCCTCTTCCTCGTTGCGCGACTTGCCAGAATTGAGGAAAGGCACATACTTGCGCCATCCTTTCGACTTCTTTTCCTTGCGGTGCTTGCCGTTCAACTCGTCAACATCGTTGTCGCCAAGCAGTATTATCTTCTCGCCAAGAGCCTGGAAGAACTCGTCGCGACGGTCGAGATCGTGGAAAGAAACGAGCTGGTCAACAACAGAATTGGAGTATTCTATGTTGTTTTTCTTGAGGAACTCCGCAAGCATCTCCTCGCCCTGATGCTGTATTTCGCGTCCGTTGCGCCGCAGTATGGCCTGTATTTTGGCCTTAGCCTTGGCCGTTGACGCGAAGTTAATCCACGACGGCTGCACGTGCTGCGACTTGGAAGTGAGGATTTCCACCTGGTCGCCACTCTTCAACTTGTGGCTCAAAGGCACGAGTTTGTGGTTTACCTTTGCACCAATGCAATGGCTTCCGAGGAATGTGTGTATGGAAAAGGCAAAGTCGAGAGCCGTACAACCTGCCGGCATGGTCTTGATTTCACCCTTGGGAGTAAATACAAATATCTCTGAAGAGAACAGATTTAGCTTTATAGCGTCGAGGAAATCCATTGCATCCGGCTGCGGATCGTCAAGAATCTCCTTGATTGTGTGCAGCCAGTCGTTCAGTTCGCCATCGCCGTCACCCGTTGCGACTTCCTCGCCCTCCTTGTATTTCCAGTGAGCGGCAAAGCCCTGTTCGGCTATCTCGTCCATCCTGTCGGAACGGATCTGCACTTCAATCCACCTACCCTGCTTGGACATGAGCGTCACGTGGAGCGCCTGGTAGCCATTGGCCTTGGGATGGTTGAGCCAGTCACGCAGTCTGTCGGGATGCGACTTGTATATCTTGCTTATGGCAACGTAGATATTGAAGCACTCGTTTATCTCGTTGGCACGGTCATGCGGCGTGAAGATAATCCTAACTGCAAGTATATCATAGATTTCCTCGAACGTCACATGCTTGTTTTGCATCTTATTCCAAATGGAATACGGACTCTTTACGCGTTCCTTTATGACATACTTGATGCCCATCTCGTCGAGAGCCTGCTCGATGGGAGCCGTAAACTGGTCAAAAAGAGTGTGGCGTGAGGCTTGTGTGGAGGCGAGTTTCTGCTCAATGGCGGCGTATGCGTCAGGATGTTCGTAGCTGAAACTCAGGTCTTCAAGTTCAGTTTTAATCTTGTTGAGGCCAAGACGGTTGGCCAAAGGGGCATAGATATAGAGTGTTTCCCCAGCTATCTTGTATTGCTTGTTGGCCGGCTGACTGGCCAGAGTGCGCATATTGTGCAGACGGTCACATATCTTTATAAGGATAACCCTTATGTCGTCGCTCATGTTGAGCAGCAGTTTCTTGAAGTTTTCAGCCTGTGCCGAAGCCTGTTCGCCGAAGATACCGCCGCTGATCTTGGTCAGTCCGTCTACAATCTGGGCTATCTTCGCCCCGAAGATATTTTCGATGTCTTCCGTAGTGTAGTCGGTATCCTCCACCACATCGTGCAACAGTGCGGCACAAATGCTCGTAGAACCCAGACCAACCTCCTCGCAGGCAATCTGCGCCACGGCGATGGGGTGCATGATGTAGGGTTCTCCCGACAGTCGGCGTACTCCTTTGTGCGCCTGACGGGCGAAGTTGAATGCCTTGGTTATTATGTCTACCTTCTTTCTGTGGCTCGATGCCAAGTAGGTATCCAACAGATGCCGGAAGGCATCGTCTATCAGTTTCTCGTCAGCGGCCTCGCGTTTTTTCTGATCATCGTCCATAAGTCACTCCTGATATGTGGTTATCATATTTGGGAGACTGCGCCTCCCATGCTGTAAGACGAAAGAAACCGTCTCCCATCCGTGGCGTTTCGGCCTTGGGAAAGGAGATTTGTTCTCCGCTATTTCACTCTTATCTTCTTGCCGGCACGTATGCTTGAGCCTTTTATGCCGTTGAGGCGTTGCAGCTTCTTCACCGTTGTGCCGTTCTTTCTTGCTATCTCCGACAGCGTCATGCCACTCTTAATGGTCACGCTCTTGGACCGTGAGCTGCGTTGAGAAGTCTTGCTCTTGCGGCTTGACCGTCCACTTGACTTCCTCTTGCTTACGAATGTCGGAGTTTCGTCGTTCACTTCCACCTCCGTACGCTTTGAGAGAAGGTCGGCGGTGCGATAGTTATATATGGAATCCTCGTTGCTAATGAACTTGCTTATCAGCGCTTGCGGCAGACAAACAGCCGACATCTCGGTCTGTCCCGGCACCACGTCGCGGCGGTAAGACGGGTTCAGCGAGCGCAACTGCTCTATGTCGATGTCGCAAACGGCAGCTATCTGCTCCAGATGCACATCCCTATTCACCATAACCGTGTCGGTCTTAGCCGGCAAACGTGTGGTCATTGGGCAGATATTGTGCTCGCAGTAGTATGTCATTATATAGTTTGCGGCAATGAAAGCCGGCACATAACCGCGCGTCTCCTTGGGAAGATAGGGATAAATCTGCCAGTAGTCCCTCTCGCCATTGGAGCGGTGTATGGCTTTGTTTATCTGCGCAGGACCGCAGTTGTACGACGCAATGACCAGATTCCAGTCGCCGAACACCTTGTAGAGGTCGCTCAGGTAGTGGGCAGCGGCGTAGGAAGACTTCACAGGGTCGCGCCTTTCGTCCACGAGCGAGTTGACATTCAGTCCGTAACGCTTGCCTGTGGCGAGCATAAACTGCCACAAACCAGTGGCACCAACCCTTGACACCGCTCTCGGATTGAGGGCTGACTCTATCACAGGCAAGTATTTCAGTTCAAGAGGCAGTCCGTAAGCCTCAAGAGCTTCCTCGAATATAGGCAGATAGAAGTTGCATGCGCCGAGCATATAGCTCACCGACTGGCGCAGACGACCGCTGTAACGGTCGATGAACTTCTGCACCACCTCGTTGTAAGGCATCTCTATCACCGAAGGGATGCGGCTCAAGCGATCCACATACACCTCCTTCGGGTAAACGGGAGCCACGTCCTTCATGTTGCAATCGCTGTCTATATCGAGATAAGTCCTGGACATATACAGTTCCATAAGGCTGTCCAGGTCGTATGTCATGGCCTCCGGAAACTCGATAACCTCTTCGCGACCCTTGTTATCGGTCACTGTTATCTCGTCGTCGCTGTCGTTGTCGTAACTCTGAGCCTGCATCGCGCAGTGGCCAACGAACAGCATAGAGACCATCAAAAGCATTTTTTTCATGTTCATCTTGTGCTTCTATTCTTTCTTTAATACTTTGAGCAGCTATTTTACGGTTAAGACTTTAAGCTTTTACGGTTAGAACTTTAATATCTTACCGTTGAAACTTTAAGCTTTTACCGTTAAAACTTTAAGCTGCAATTCACTCCGAACGACAAGGCTTCAAGCCTTCTCTCCGACCCTCCATTGCCTATTACCGCCGGTTTAACCTTCAGGCTAAGGTCCTTGGAGATGTCAAATTCGGAAAGTTCCGCGTCGACATAAGCGTCTATCACGGACAGTGCATATACGCCGATAAGGCAGAAAAAGCTCAAATCGCGCCAACGGCGATATTTGTCCTTACGGCTTTTGAATATCTGTTTGTAGCGTTCCTCGTTGGAACTGTCTATCTTCTTGCCGAGATGCAGAAACTTGTTGTAGCTCTCCGTGGTGGGATCGCTGTCCATGATGTCGAGATAGGCCTGCGAATAGTCCTTATACATCATGTTGTTCCAGTTCATCGCATACAGGCAACCCATGATTCCACCGTAGATGATGGGCAGTTTCCAGTACTTGCGGTTGTATATCTGACCGCCACCTGGTATCACCAGAGCCAGCCACAACGCCCTTTGCGGATTGGGACGCCACGTACTCCAGTCGCGCCGGGCTGCTTTTTCCTTGCCCTTTGCTCCGGTTTGCACCACGGAACCCACCGCAGCGTCTTCCTTTATATTATGTATGTCGTCAGCCAGAACGGTGTCTGCACTGGCGAGCACGGTTTTCAAACTGTCGTTAGGCAACGCCACACGCTCCGGAATCGTGTCGTTGGCAGCCACGGCAAACCCCGCAACAGCCAAGAACGAGCCTATTGCCAACAACCGAAAGCCCAATATCGTTCCTAACTTAGCCAACTTTGGAAACAGTTATTTGTTCTTTGCTCCGTCGAGCGCGTTCATTATCCGTTCCAACTCCTCCTCGTTGGCAAACGGGATGCTTATCTTTCCCTTGCCTTTGGGCGAGCATGTCATCTGCACTTTGGCCTGGAAAAAGCTCGAAAGACGGTCTTTCAGTATGGTGAACTCCTCCGGCAGACCAACCTTTGAGGCTATTTTCCTCTTGCCCGACTGCACGTCTTCGCCATTCTTCAGCATCTGTGCCATCTCCTCAACCTTGCGCACAGAGTAGCCATGCTTCTGGATTTCCTGAAACAACTTTATCTGTATGCTCGGGCTATCCACCGAAAGCAAGGCACGGGCATGGCCCATGTCGATGTCTTTGTTCTTGAGAGCCATCTGCACCTGCGCCGGCAACTTGAGCAAACGCATATAGTTGGTCACGGCAGCACGGCTCTTGCCCACCCTTTCGGCTATCTTCTCCTGGGTCATACCAGTAGTTTCAGCCAGATGTTCATAGGCCAAGGCAATCTCTATGGCGTTGAGATCCTCACGCTGGATGTTCTCCACGAGAGCCATTTCCATGACACTCTCGTCCTCAACAGTGCGCACATAGGCCGGAATAGTCGTCAGTCCAGCCATCTGCGAAGCCCTCCATCGGCGTTCTCCGGCAATGATTTGGTATTTGTCGGAAGCCACTTGGCGCAGCGTGATGGGCTGTATTATACCTATTTCATGTATACTGTTGGCCAAATCCTGCAAGGCTTCCTCGTCAAACTCATGGCGCGGCTGGTTGGGATTAGGCTCTATTTGGGACAAGGCTATCTCACTAAGGTTTGACGACCCCTGGGTTTTCACTTCCCCGGTGTCTATAAGCGCATCAAGCCCGCGACCGTTGCCTATGTCATCAAGCCCGCGGCCTAAAACCTTTCTGTCGTATTTCTTGTGTACTCCCATGTCTCTGTGTCTTTTTCCGTAGATGGTTTTCGGTCATAGCTACAGTTTTCTTAACCGTCAGCCCGACCGTTTTCTCACTCAGCCTTGTTCTTGTTTATTATCTCTTTGGCCAAAGCCAAGTGGTTTTTGCTGCCAGTTGAGTCGGCATCGTAGAGGATTACCGGCAGACCGTGGCTCGGACTTTCGCTCAACTTCACGTTACGCTGTATCACAGTCTTGAACACCAGCTCCTGGAAGTGGCGCTTCACCTCGTCGTAGATCTGGTTGGCCAGACGCAAACGAGAGTCATACATGGTCAGCAGGAAGCCCTCAATCTCAAGCCTTGTGTTCAGCTTTGTCTTGATAATCTTTATCGTGTTGAGCAGTTTGCTGATGCCTTCGAGCGCGAAATACTCGCACTGCACAGGTATGATGACCGAGTCGGCCGCCGTCAGGGAGTTGACCGTGATCAGTCCGAGCGACGGACTACAGTCGATAAGTATGTAGTCGTAGTCGTCGCGTATGGGCGCCAAGAGGTTTTTGAGCACCTTTTCGCGGTCGGCGAGGTTGAGCATTTCTATCTCCGCACCGACGAGATCGATGTGGCTGGGTATGATGTCCAGTCCCTCGATGTCGGTGGTATATATAGCGTCACGCACGTCGGCGTGGTCTATTATGCACTCATACAACGAGCAGTCCACCTGCTTGATATCTACGCCCAACCCGCTGGAAGCGTTGGCCTGCGGGTCTGCGTCAACCACCAGAACGTTTTTCTCAAGCGTAGCAAGCGAAGCCGCCAAGTTAATAGTGGTTGTGGTTTTGCCTACACCACCCTTCTGGTTTGCTAAAGCGATTATCTTTCCCATTTCCTCGTGATAAATGCAGTCTCTTTTCAAGGCTACTTGGGTTGCAAAGTTACATATTTAGTGTGACAAAACCGCACCTGTGAACCTTTTTTAGTTCTTTAGTAACGTCAAAAGAATAACTCGGTACGATTCGTAGAACACAAATCATACCGAGTTATTCTTTCTCTTTTACCTATATATAATAAGGTGTATCAGTAGCTTCATTCAGCCTTTCGTGGCAGCTGACAGTATCTCTTGGGCTTTCCTTAGGCTCTCTGCCGATGGCGCGGAAACGCCGGACAGAGGATAGTCGATGCCGAGACGCTCATACTTGAACGTGCCGAGAGTGTGATAAGGCAGCACATCCACGCGCTTTACGTTGCGCAGTGTGCCGAGGAAATCGGCAAGTTCGCGCAGAAAAACCTCATCGTCGGTTATGCCTGGCACAAGCACATGGCGTATCCATACAGGCACGCCACGCTCACTAAGATACCGGGCGCAGTCGAGAATGTTCCCGTTGGAGTGGCCCGTAAGCCTGCGATGCTCCTCGTCGCGTATGTGCTTTATGTCGAGCAGCACGGTGTCTGTCACCGACATCAGCCTCTCAAACTTGTCGAAGAAAGGCTGACTGCGCCGAAAGGGTTGAGCCGAGGTGTCGAGACACGTGGTGATGCCGCGCTGCTTGGCCTTGGTGAACAGTTCCAAAAGGAAGTCTATCTGCACCAATGCCTCACCGCCGCTCACCGTGATGCCGCCCTCACTGCCCCAGTAAGGACGGAACCGTTCGGCGCGGTCGAGCAGTTCGTCGGTCTCAATCTCCTCGCCAACTCCCATTTTCCACGAATCCGGGTTGTGGCAGTAGAGGCACCTCATGGGGCAACCCTGCATGAAAATCAAGAAACGAATGCCCGGACCGTCAACCGATCCGAAACTTTCCGTACTGTGAACGTATCCTTTCACCTTGAGTATTCTTGCGCGGTGATGGAACCTTCTTACAGTCTCTCGTGAGCCTGTCGGGCAATCACGTCAAGCTGCTGTTCGCGTGTGAGGTCGATAAACTTCACTGCGTATCCGCTCACACGGATGGTGAAGTTCTGATACTCCTCCTTCTCGGGGTGCTCCATGGCATCCTTCAGTTTCTCCACACCGAACACGTTCACATTGAGGTGGTGCGCACCCTGGTCGAAGTAGCCGTCCATCACACCCACAAGAGTGTTGGCGCGCTCCTCGTCGTCGTGACCGAGAGCACCGGGGTTGATGGTCTGGGTGTTTGATATACCGTCAAGAGCATATTCGTAAGGCAACTTAGCCACAGAGTTGAGCGAAGCCAAGAGGCCGTTCTTCTCCGCACCGTATGACGGATTGGCACCAGGAGCGAGCGGTGCACCGGCCAGACGACCGTCGGGCATGTTGCTCGTGTACTTGCCATACACCACGTTTGAGGTGATGGTGAGGATACTTGTGGTAGGTTCAGAGTTGCGGTATGTGTGATACTTCTTCACCATTCCGAGGAAGGTCTTGAGCAACCACACTGCTATCTCGTCGGCACGCTCGTCGTCGTTGCCGTAGCGGGGGAATTCGCCCTCGGTCTTGAACTCCAAGGGGAATCCGGTTTCGTCGCGGATGATGTTCACCTTGGCATACTTGATGGCGCTGATGGAGTCTACCACATGGCTGAATCCGGCGATACCTGTGGCGAATGTGCGGCGCACGTCGGTGTCGATGAGAGCCATCTCGGCAGCCTCATAGAAGTACTTGTCGTGCAT
>CAVKVO010000051.1:0-12525 GCA_963659575.1 Prevotella sp. CAG:1031 | reverse complement strand
TGGGTCGGTGGCGCACTGGGTGAGATACATAGTGCGACTGTCGGGCGAAAAAGAGCACGCTCCCTCATCGTAGTCGGTATTGAGTTCGGTGTCAATCACTTGGGGTTTGGTCCATTTGCCGTTCTCATCCTTTGTGGAAACGAATATGTCGCCGTTTTTAACTCCGGTGATACCGCTGAGTTCGTCACCGCGGGCATCGTTGCGAGTTGAGGTAAAATAGAGTTGGTCGTACTCGTCGCCGGCGAGCATCGGGGAGTATTCTGAACGTCGGGAGTTGAAGAAGTTTTCACGCTTGACCGTGTATTGACTGCCCGCTTCCTTCATCTTCGGAGCCATTTCAGCCGAACGCAGACCCACGAGAGCCAACTTGTTGTCGGGCATGGAGTCGAGCACGAGCCGAAACTCACTGGCGGCAGTCTTATAGTTGCCGTTTTTGAGCAGTTGCTGACCCAGACGAAGATGGGTCAAACAGTCGTCCTGCTTGTAGCGAACAGTGTTGTTGTAGGCGGCGATGGCCCTTTGGGCATAGCCTATGCGACTGTAGCAGTCGGCCATCTTGGCCGCCCGTTGTCCACGTGTGGCACGCTCCTTGGCGGCAGTGGCCGAATAAGCTTTCTTGTATTGCAAGGCGGCGTCGTGATACTCGCCGAGCGCATAGAATTTGTCGCCCTTTCTCATGTGCGCGTCAGCTCCGCAGCCGCAAAGAGCAACCACGATGGCTATGCAAGACATGAGGATATATAGTTTCTGCATATCGCTTTTCTGTGTGACAAGGTTGTCGTTGTATAAAAAATGGACCTATATGGCACATTTGCCATAGGCGAAAACTGAATATAGCCGAGGCTAAATTCAGATCGCCTATAAGGAAAAACGCAAAAAAACGAAGTTTATTGTAGTTTGCCTATCGCATCGCGGCACTGTTCCATGAGCCATTTGGGAGTGCTCGTGGCTCCGCAGATGCCAACGGTAGACACGTTTGCAATCCACGAACGGTCAATTTCGTCGGGACCTTCAATGAGATGACTGTTGGGATTGACCCTCAAACACTCGTTGAACAGCACCTTGCCGTTGCTGCTCTTGCGCCCGCAAACAAAAAGAATGAGGTCGTGGCGGGATGCAAAGCTGCTGATGTTGGGCATACGGTTGGCCACCTGGCGGCAGATGGTGTCGAAACTGCGGAACGTGGCCGAGGGAGAAATGTGGCTCTGGATGTAATCGATGATGCGGTGAAACTCATCGAGCGACTTGGTGGTCTGCGAATAGAGGTAGATGTCGCGTGCAAAGTCGAGCCGTTTCACATCTTCGTATTTCTCAATCACGATGGCTTTGCTCTGCGTCTGTCCCACCAAACCGAGCACTTCAGCATGGCCGTTCTTGCCGAAGATAACTATCTGGGCATCCGGATTGGCGTCATACTGCTTCTTGATGCGCCGCTGAAGTTGCAAAACCACGGGACACGTGGCATCAATGATGTCGATGTTGTTCTCACGAGCAAGTGCGTAAGTCTCAGGAGGTTCGCCGTGAGCACGCAGCAACACCTTGACATTGTGCAGCCGACGCAGGTCGTCATGGTTGATGGTGACCAGTTGCATACGGCGCAACCGTTCGCACTCCATTCCGTTGTGTACTATATCGCCCAGACAATAAAGGGCGTTGCCGGCGGCAAGTTCCTCCTCAGCCTTTCTTATGGCAGTGGTCACGCCAAAGCAGAAACCGCTGCCACTGTCTATCTCTACCTGTAACATTGTGCGTTAACGTCCAATCTCTTTATATCTATCCAACAAATCACGTGCAGCGGCAAACGAACTGATGCGTCCGGCAAGCACATCGCGCTCGGCAGTCAACAGTCGTTCGCTGATGTCGGCGTTGTTGTAGAAACTGTTGCGCAGACTTTCGTTTATCGTCTCGTACATCCAATACTTGTTTTGCTCGCTGCGGCGATAGTCAAAATAGCCGTTGTCCTTGACGAAGGCGATGTATTCGTACACCATGTCCCATATCTCCTTTATGCCAGTGCCATAGAAACCACTGTAGCAAAGCACCTTCGGTCGCCATCCGCTGTCGGGCATCGGAAAGAAGTGCAGCGCATTGCGGAAGTTGGTGGCCGCCATGTGACACTTGTCAACGTTCTCGCCGTCGCATTTGTTGATGACTATGCCGTCGCTGATCTCCATTATGCCGCGCTTAATGCCCTGGAGTTCGTCGCCCGTTCCGGCCAGTTGTATGAGCAGGAAGAAGTCAACCATGGAGTGACAGGCGGTTTCGCTCTGCCCTACCCCGACGGTTTCCACGAAAATCTTGTCGTAGCCAGCCGCCTCACAGAGCACAATCGTTTCGCGAGTCTTGCGAGCCACGCCTCCCAAAGAGCCGGCCGTTGGACTAGGACGTATGAACGAATTGGGATGCTGCGCCAGTTTTTCCATCCTCGTTTTGTCGCCGAGGATGCTTCCCTTGCTGCGTTCCGAACTGGGGTCGATGGCGAGAACGGCCAGTTTGCCGCCATATTCGTTGAGCAGATGCACGCCAAACTGGTCGATGGAGGTGGACTTGCCGGCTCCAGGCACACCGCTTATGCCCACACGGACGGACTTTCCGCTGTGAGGAAGGCACTTTTCTATCACCTCCTGCGCCTTTTGACGATGGTCAGGATTGACACTTTCCACGAGCGTCACGGCCTGGCTCAGCACCGTTGTGTTGCCCTTGACAATGCCTTCAACCATGTCGGCCACCGACAACTCGCGCCTGCGGAACCGCATTTTCTTGAGATACGGATTGACGATGGACGGCTGAGCCACTCCGCTGTTAACGGTTAGTCCCTTGTATTCGCTATTGTTTTCTGGATGTTCCATTGCTTTCTATTTGACGTTGATGCTTATTACGACTTTCGGATGGTCTGGATCGTTGGTTATCATCAGCACACGAGGTTTGCTTCGTGCCTTGTTCAGACCTTCCTTATAGGCGGTTATCTTCAGTTCGGTGGTCTCGCCGGGCTTTATAACCCTCTTGCCAAGGGTCATACGAAGACCACCTGTAAACATCTGCAATGAGGATATCTGCAGGTCGGTGCGCCCCTTGTTGGCTATCTTCACCACGGCTTTCTTCTTTGACTTGCCCTCAAAATCGATGTCAAGGCTCTCGGCAGACAGCTCCATCTGCGGCGCAAACTTCCTGTTGGCAGCGGTTTGACCGTCAAAGCTTGGCAGAAGCACTGCCGAAACGGGTATCTCGTTGCTATCGCTCACCTTGTCGCCGAGCTTGTTACCTATATATACCGACGTCTGCGTAAGTCCATAGTCGTGCAGTTTGGCCGAGTTGAGACTCACGGTTATCTTTCCCGAGTGTCCCGGACGCAACCATTCGGGCGAGACGACAGCCGTGAGGAACGGTGGAAGGTGCATGACGTTGGGTTGCAGGAGCGACGTTCCCATGTTGCGGACGTGTATTTCCTGCACCGGGAAATCGCCCTTGTTCACATCGTCAAACTCGATATTGTTCTTGTCTAAGCGCAAGTCGCCGAACACATAAGGGAAAGTGCCCGAATAGTCCGTAAGTTCTTCCACCACGATGCCCTTCATTGTGAGGTACAAAGGCTGCTTGGAACCGTTGCTCACTATGCGTGCCGTCTTTGTGAAGTGACCGAGTTGCTTGGCGTCGTAGGTCAGTTTCAGGGTGAATTTCTCACCTACTGAAATCTCTTCCTTGGGATATTGCGCCTCAAGGCAACCGCAGCTGACCTGCACGTCCTCTATCTTCAGCTTTCGCAAACCCTTGTTCTTCAACTCAAACTCGGCTGTCACGGGCATGTTGTATGCCGTCTTGCCGCAGTCGATTGACTTTTTCTGCACTGTAATCCGCTGTGCCGCCACTGGTTGCAGGGCGAGAGACAACAGCAGAGATATGATGATTTTCCTGTCCATTGTGTTTCCTTTCATTGTTTTATAAGGGCTTTAAGAAACGGCAACCGTAAGATTGTCTATTCCAACCCCACTACATTTATAGTCTGACTCTTGGCCGTGCCTCTGTATTCTGGCGCATAGGCACATGAAGCCGTACACGTTCCGGTCTCATACTTGCCCTCTCGGTCTATGTAGTATTCGGTTTCGATCACGTGACGACCCTTTGCCATAGAGTCAAAGAAATAGTTTGTTGAATTGTCCTTGGGTGTACAGTATGCCCCGTTGGCATATCTGCTAATCTGATTCACGGGTTCCATGCAGGCAGCCCGGCGGTCTACAACCTGCACGAAGTCGAAATCGCGCTCGCAGTCTATCGTTATGCGCACCTTCACCCGGTCACCCACATGAAGTGTGTTGCCCGAATGGAGCAGTTCACGCTTAACGCTGATGCCGCTTTCCGACCGCTCTATGTCGCCTGTCTGTTGCAGATATTGGGCGTAGACACCTCCCCACGATGTGCCGGAAGAAGTCTTTTTGAACGACAATTGCCGTCCTGAGGGTTGCTGGATGGCCGTCTTGACGTAGCCGATGCCTGCCGTAGCTGTCGGCAACTGCACCTTTTGACCGTCAATAGAGATTGTTGGCTGTTCTCCGGATGCCAGTTCGCTGGTGTGACCGAGCAGGAAAGCATACACAGCATTGGCGGTATTGATGGGAGTGTCCCACATCTGTGTGCGCTTTTCGTGCAACAGCCAACGGCGCATTTCGTCTATCGTCAACGTGTCAGACGGCGTTACGGTGCTTAACGCTTCTATCGCCGCCACCTCAGTAGGTATCTTGTAGTTGCGCCAAGAGTAGGTTGCGCGCTGCGTATCGTAGTATCGTCCGGCCTCTTCGGTGCATACACTGTATTCCTTCAGGCTTTGGGCATACTCCAAACTCTTTGTTTTGTAGCCCCGTTTGGCCAGAACGACTGCGGAAATAGCTTTTTCGAAGATAGTCTGACTCTTGTTTTCCTTCAGCAGAAGCCCGGTCAGATAGTCGCAGGCCGACTTCACATTGGCCGTTTCCTTATGGTTGTCCAGTGCCCGGAGGTAGAGATACTGCAACGCAGTGAAGCCCGGGAAAGTCTGCTTGTTGCCTTTCCGCTCCTCTTTCTTCATGCGCTCCACCAGCTCAACCGTTTGCTTGTCCATATAACCAATGGCTTTGTCGAGCATGGTTGCAGTCATTTCCTGTTGTCCGGCCATGCAGTTGAGACGCACAAGCATTTCAGTTATTGACGCAGTGATATGGGTGTTGCCCATCATCCCTGGCCACCAGCTCCACGAACCGTCTGGATTTTGCAGCGACTGAAGCTTTTCCGTAGCCGTGGAGCAACGTTCCTTGATGGCCGCAGCGTCAAAGAAGTCAGCCAACCGCACTTTTTGTTCTGTCTCCCTGTCAGCTTCCGCTACCCAAGGAGTCTCGTTGAGCACGATATCCTTCAGTTCCTCGTTTCCGTAAAGTCTACTTGTCAGCGATGTTCCGTCGGTTTTCTCCTGTTTCCACATCTCGAAAACATTCTTAACCCTCGGTGAACTATCCATCAGAGCCTTGCCAAGGATGTTTGAGTAGAGCACTGCGCACTGGTCAACGGCGTTTCCGCTCTCCGTAACTCCCAGCGACGGCAGTGTCTGCACCACCATCCAAGCCGGGTTGTTGGTATATTCTATGGTCAGTTTCTGCTGCTTCGTGTCCGTAGGGAATAGCTTTGCGATGTCTATGGTCTTTGTTCCAGCCGAATGTTGGGTGAACGGCACGGTCACCGTGACCATCTCACGGTCGGGAAGCACCGGGATGTAGTGCTGCTCTCCGTCACTGAAACCGTTTCCCTTGGCCGTTATCCTGCAAATGAGCAGCGACTGGTTGTCGTCGGGAGTAAAGTTGAAACTAACCGTTGCGGTCTTTTCCTTGTCAGCATGGAAAGATACTGTCTGCGAACATACCACCTTCTCCGTTTCGGGGTCAATCATTTCCATGCAGGCCGAACCGTTTATGGCTGCGTTGGAGGTGTTCGAAACAGTTGCCTTGATGGTTGCCGCATCGCCAACACGCAGGAAACGCGGCACGTTAGGCTGCACCATCATGTCCTTTTTGGCCACAGCCTCAGCGTCAATCAGTCCGTAGCAGAGGTCAGACGTATGGGCAAGCCCAAGGAAACGCCACGTTGTAACACTCTCGGGCAACGTGAAACGAATCTTCACTGTACCGTCTTTGCCAGCGGTCAGCGCCGGTTGGAAGAGCGCAGTCTCGTTCATGTTCTCCCGAAGCTGCACATCGGCAGTGCCCTCGGCAGCGTTTCCGCCTTCGTTCTGGCCGCCGTCTTCCGTTTCTGCCATCGGTGCTGCCTCCTTTACCAGGAGGTTTGACTTTGCCATAGCCACTTCTCCCAATGCGAAAGACTTGTCTTGCTCAACCGAAAGCAGATTGACCGCAGCACCGCGACTGGCCATTCTGTTCAGACGCATGGGTCTTCTGCCAACGTTCCATGGTGTGTATCCGTTTGGCCACAGACCGTCATCGAAGTGGCTAAGCTCAAGTTGCCGCTCCGTAAGATAGTCGCGCGACAGAGTTCCGCCAGCAGATATGGGCATGTCAGAGCCTGTGCTCCACTGCGCAATGGGTGTTCTGAGTCTGTTGAGAGGTTGGAATGACCATGAATGAGAGGTTATCTGGTCAAGCGATTTGTCATATAACGTGGCCATAAGCTGTGCGTTGGCCGGTTTGCCGTCGGGCGTTTCCACCTTTAGTGTCCACTCCTCCGACTGTCCGGGAGTGAGTCTGTCGCGGAAAGACGACCACGTGAGTTTCAGTTTCTTGTCCTTCTGCGGACGGGCAATCGTCTTTGTGTGACTGTATATCCGTCCGTTTTTCACCCATGCATAGGCTATCAACAGAGCGTCACCGTAGCTGTCGTTGTAGCGGAACTTGCGGTTCACGAGTGCGCAGTCCTTGTCCACCGCACCGCTTTCAATCAGTTTGTCGCCATCGGACACCATATATATAATGTGTAGTGCCTTGGCTGACGAACCCGCCTGCACCGTTACCGGCTGTCCGTCTGTCGGGAAACGGTCGGCAGACACATAAAACCAGTCGTCGGTATCAGTGCACGGCACAGTGTCGTCCAACGAGAAGACTACAAAATCCTGCACAAGTGTGTCGCCTTCGCACACCGCAAACAAGCGGTGCTTGCCCGATTTGAGTTTGCCGCCTATGGCACACGGAGTTTCCGTCATGCCCGTTTTTGAGTGCGAAGCATCGTCGATATAGTACTTCACCTCGGCGTTCACCGGATTTCCGGCAGCGTTGCGCAGGTGGAATGTTATCTGTTTGAGACTGTCTACAAGTGTCTTGTCAGCCAAGTCTGCACTGAACGCAGTTGGCCGCGTGCCGAGCGGCAGACTCAAACTGCCGTTGTGGGTCTCGCCGGAAGCATTGGTCACGTCGGCCAGCACGGTGAAGTTGTAGAACATACGTGTGCCGTGGGCATCCTCAGGCAGCACCATCGGCACTGTAACGGCAAACGTTCCGTCGTCGGTTGTGGTTGTTTCACCCTCGTAAACCGTTTCGTCGCCACTGCGAAGTCCACCCAAAGCGTTTCGCCAGTAGCGCGAACAGCTGAGCCACCAGTATGCCACACGCCTCTTGACCGTATACTTCACCTTGGCTCCCTGCACCGGAACTCCGGCGTAGGTGGCAGCCTTGGCCTTGACGGAGAGTGTGTCGCCCGACTGGTAACGCTCGTTTACCTCGGGAAACTCCACCTGAAACGTAGGTCGCTTGTACTCTTCCACACGGAAACTGGCCGTGCGACCGTCGGCCAAGAGCGTATAAACACCCGAAAGACAACTCTGCGGCAAGAGGAAGTCGGCTGAACACGTGCCGTACTTATCCGTTTTCAGTGTCTTTTCGCCCACAGTCTTGCCGTTGGCGTCCATGATACGGGCGTTCACCGTGCGGTTCTCCACTGCGATGTTGTCGTCGCCGCCACTGTTACGGTAGCTTATAGCCACCATGTGTACCGTCTGTCCGGGACGATAGATTGCTCTG
The DNA here is from genome assembly GCA_963659575.1 of Prevotella sp. CAG:1031. Lineage (GTDB taxonomy): Bacteria > Bacteroidota > Bacteroidia > Bacteroidales > Bacteroidaceae > Prevotella. The sequence continues at coordinate 4,537 of CAVKVO010000051.1, read as the reverse complement.
TCGGTGAAGAGTTCGGTACGTTCCGTAGCGTTGGTGTCGCCATAGTATTGGTAGCGGCCATACGTGTAGAACTGTGGAGCGGCCTTGTCGGTGGCGGTATAGGCATACGCCTTGTCGGGACGCTCACCATTACTGTAGTCATACACCGCTTCACCCTCGCCGTTGCACGTGAGCGTAACCGTCTTTGGCTCCTTGCCGTAGCCCCGGTTGCACGTAAGCAGCAACGAAGCACCGCTTATAGGTTGACCCGTTGTGGCACTTACCACCGCATACCGCGTCTTGTTGCCGGGCATAGGCAGCGCCACGGCATATACATCGCTCACGAAATAGAGTCGGCGCCGCACTTCCGTTGCTGGAGCGGTCTCCACTTCAAGCATATAGACGCCTGGCTGCAAACCGCCAAGCGTGAGCGAATCATTAAACAGTTGGTAGTCTGCCTTGCCTTCAAAGTCTATCTTCCGTGTCTTTTCGGGCAAGAGCACAGCGGTTTTGCTTATCTTCTGATAGTCTTTCGGGCTGTAAAGGCTCAACGTGGTGGTACCGTCAAGGTCGGTGCGATACACCTTTACGGTCAGCGACGTCAGTCCCCGCAGGTTTTCGAGAGCCACACGCTGCTCCTCACCGGGCATCACACGACCCTTGTCCAGATGAAAACAGTATTGCGGAGTGGTCAGCGACCGTTCGGCGTTGCGCAGTTCGTTGGAGCGAACCCAACTGCCCCAACGGTCAAGTGCATAGTGGATGTATGCCGACTCGTCTGCCGCAGTAACGCCGCGGCAACCTTTCATATAGAGAAAACGCTCCACTGCGGCTTCACCAGCAACATCAAGGTCGCCATACACGGTGATTATGGAGTCCAGGCGGTGCAACTGTTCCGACTTGTCATACTGCTCTGCCTTGGCCGGAGCCAGCGTTTTCACATACTCAATGGTTGCAAGACAGGCCGCACGCCGGTTGCCTTTGCCCATATAGTAGTCCGCCAAAGACTTGTAGTTGTCCGTTTCGTAGCCGATGACGCTCAACATATCGTCACCAAACAGTCGGCCACTGTCGCTTCCCTTAACCACAAAAGGTACATAGCCCGAGGTCTTGACCGCAGCCAGACGCTCCATGTCGGCCATGGCCTTGATCTTATAGCCTTCGGCCTTGCCGCTATGACCGTTCTGCGACGACGTTTCGCTGTCGTCCAATTGGGCGTTGTCGCGGTATATGCGGTACAGTATGGCGTTGTATACGGCCTTGAGCACAACGTCGGAAGCCGACTTCTCTTTCCGTTCGAGCCTCTCCACGGCAGGGCGCAATGAGTCTGCGGATAACGAGGTGACGGTTTGTATATTCAGAAGACTCGCCTTGAGCAGTTGTCCGTAGTCTTTCCCAGCTTCAGCCTTGCGCTCTATCTTCTGCAAAACGCCTATTTTCGTTTGCGGCAAATCCTTTTCGTCGGCCTCATCCACCTGTTTCCACAGTGCAGAATAGGTCTGTCCCGTCATGGAAACGACAGGAACGGCCAATGCAACAAGCAGGAATAAAACAAATTTCCGCATATCTTCGAGGGGTTAAACTATATGCAAAAATAGGTATAATTTCCGAGAAAGCGAAAGCAAGTGTGGGCTAAATATGGAGCGACATCACCGCTTGCTCGGAAAGAAGAAACGCCCGCGCGACTATAACTAAAACGTATAGTCGTCCTCTTCCTCCTCTTCGCCGCGTCCGATGGTCAGTTTGCGGAGGTCGTAGTAGCTGCCGTTGTATATGTTGAAGTCCACATAGCCGTTGATGCCGGGCAATTTGCCGCAGTCAGTGTGCTGCCAGAACTTCCATTTCCCCTTGTATTCCACCTTGTCAACATAGTAGTGGGCAATCCAATACGGATAGGAATTGAACACCGAATCGCCCAGATAGGTGGTTTTGAACTTATAGTAAGTATAGATAATCGGTTTCACTCCATACTCTTTCTCCACCAATCGCAGCCACGTGAGCACACTCTGCTTGAAGTCTTCCGGACTTTGGTCCTTGGCTTTGTGCTCCACGTCGAGCACAGGAGGCAGGTCGCCCGTCTCCAGTTTTACGTGTTTGATGAAGTGATTGGCCTGTGCCCTACCCGTAGAGCGTGTGCTCCAGAAGTGGTAGGCACCGCGAATGAAACCGTGTTCGCGTGCGTTGTGAAAGTTATCCGCAAAATTGCTGTCGATGTTGCTGGCTCCTTCGGTGGCCTTAATCATCACGAAACGCACCGGCCACTTGCCTATTATGCCGTTGGCGCGCAGCTTGTCCCAGTCAATCTTGCCTTGATGGTGACTAATGTCAATGCCATGAATCTCGTAGCCCTCCGGGTAGGAGGCGTCGCCATACAGGGCGCGCCACCGAAACCCGAACGGTTCCACGAAGAAATAGTTGAATACGGCCACGTAGATGAGCAATGCGCACAATCCACCCAACCACCATGCCCATCCGGGAAGGGCATGGAGCATACGCGAAACAAGCCCCCTCTCATTGGAGGAGGCCCGTTTGCGACGTTTATTTGGCCGACTGCTCAAGCTCAAGAGTCTTTGTAGGACGGTCACATACCTCAGAGGGACCCCAATACTGTATAGGTCCGGGGTAGATATAGGCCGTTTCCTCAGCCCAACGGTCACGTTCAGCCGCGAAAGCACGGAACGGTTTGCCGTCAAGCTCTACGAGAGCCTTGCGGATAACTGGCTTCATGGCACCGTTGCGACGCTCCATGTTCATCATCATCGTGATTGGCACTCCACCTGCAATCCACTCTTCAGCGGGAGCGGTGGTGTTCTTCACGATAGCCATATAGCCGGTCTTGCCGTTGGCAATGAGCTGTACGGCACTTGTACCCAAAGCGTAGCAATAGTCAGCGTCGAAGTTTGACGGAGCGGCGCAGCGTCCTTCGTAGCCGAAGAAGTGGTGCTGGGCAGCGAACTTGCCAACATACTTGCCTTCCTTCTTCCACTCAGCCAACTTGGCCTCGCACATGTCGGAGAGCAACTTCTCTGTTTCGATGAGCGAAACCTGCACGTTTCCGTGGGGGTCACGGTCGAGTGACAACTGGCGAGCCACGCCTTCGGGCAGAGTCTCAAAGGTTGCGGCGTTTTCAGCCGACAGGTGAGAGAGGATATACTGGCGCTGTGCGTCCTTCTCCAGGTTCTTATAGTCAGCTCCGTGGGCAGCCAACAGGTCGTCAAGCTCGCGGATAAGGCGACCGAGAGCCGGGATGAACTCGATAAGTCCCTCGGGCACGATCACAGTTCCGAAGTTGTTGCCAGCCTCTGCACGCTTTGCGATTACAGAGCAAAGGTATTCCACAATCTGGTTCAACGACATGTCCTTGGCCTGAGCCTCTTCAGACACGAGGCACACGTTGGGCTGGCACTGAAGAGCGCACTCCAGAGCGATGTGGCTGGCGCTGCGGCCCATCACCTTGATGAAGTGCCAGTACTTGCGAGCCGAGTTGCAGTCGCGCTCGATGTTACCGATGAGTTCTGAGTAGGTCTTTGTGGCGGTGTCGAAACCGAACGAAGTCTCAATCTGCGAGTTCTTCAGGTCGCCGTCGATGGTCTTCGGGCAACCGATCACCTGCACGCCGTAGTTCTTGGCGGCATAGTATTCTGCCAATACGCAAGCGTTGGTGTTAGAGTCGTCACCACCAATGATAACGATAGCCTTGATGTCGAGCTCACGGATGATTTCCAATCCCTTCTCAAACTGCTCCACTTTCTCCAACTTGGTGCGTCCCGAACCGATGATGTCGAAACCGCCAGTGTTGCGGTACTTGTCGATAACGTCGGCTGTAAGCTCCGTGTAGTTGTGGTCAACGAGTCCGCCGGGGCCGAGAATGAATCCGAACAGACGGTTGGCAGGATTGAGTTTCTTCAACTGGTCGAACAGTCCGGTTATCACATTGTGTCCACCGGGAGCCTGACCGCCGCTGAGTATCACACCGACGTTCATCGGTTTGCTGCAAGCTTCTTCGCCCGGCACAAACTCAATGATAGGCATTCCGTAAGTGTTGGGGAACAGCTTCTTGATTTCTTCCTGGTTGTCTACACTCTGTGTCGGAGCACCCTCCTTCACCTTAACCGACCCTCTGAGAGCCTTTGGCAGCTTTGGCTGGTAAGCCATACGTGCTGTCTGCAACGCACTTTGTTCCATAAAAAAGTGATTTATTACTACATTAAATTAAACATTCCGTTACTGTTGTGAGTGCAAAAATACTAAAATATGGCCTAAAACAAGAGGCTAAAGGGGGCAAATTCCGGGGCTTTTAATGTTTTTTCCAACGAAATGAGCACTACACCGAGGCTGTTTTCAAGCAACGGACGATGGCGTTCAAAAGGGCGAGCCTTGCACTTCCTTATCGTAACCCTGTCACTTACGCATCGTAACTGGGCCATTTACGACCCGTAACTAGGCCATTTACGGGTGCTAAGTGGGCCACTTACGACCCGTAAATGGCCCACTTTTCTAACGGATTGGAGTTCAACAACTTGCAAAGCCGTATTTTTAGTCTTGAAAAACGGGGGAA
>CAVKVO010000050.1:4737-12578 GCA_963659575.1 Prevotella sp. CAG:1031 | reverse complement strand
TTGCCAGCATCCCATACAGTGCGCGCCGTAGGAACGACGAGCGTGAGTATGAGCGATATTTCGGCTATACTTTCTATCTGCTTCTCCGCATGCTAAGTTGCTATTTGGTGTATCAAGAGAAGGAAACAAGCCAAGGTAGGGCAGATTGCGTCTATGAAACCCCTAACGATGTCTATATCTTCGAGTTCAAGCTAGATGGCTCCGCAGATGCCGCCCTCCAGCAGATAGAAGAGAAGGGTTATGCAAAGGAATATGCCACTGATTCACGCCATATCCATCAGATAGGTGTCAACTTCTCATCAGAGAAGGGAACGATTGGTGAGTGGAAGGAGAAGTGAATACTCTTGATGTGATGAAACTTGATTATATCTTATGCGATTTATGATTGCAAGAAATAGGAAAGTCCATGTACCCATCTAATTTTTCATTCCAAGAATAGTTGGTCTCAACAGTTTGGTATCCTGCCTTACTTATCTTGTTTCTCAGAGAGCCATTAATCATTAACTTGATGCAAGCATTGGCAATATCGGCAGCTTGACTACAGATATAGCAGTTCTCTCCGTCATTCAGTTCGGGAATGGCACCCGATATAAGTTCAGACAACACCACCGGCACCCCCATGGCCATCGCCACAAGCACTTTGTTCTGTATTCCGGCTGCAATCCTCACCGGCGCTACTGCCACGCAGGAGTCTTTCACCTCGGCATAGAGGTCGTCCACAAAACCCGTAACGACAATATCACTGTCAGCAGCCCCGAGGTCGATTATCTCCTTGGAGGGTTGCGCGCCTATGATATAGAACTTTGCATTGGGTCTGCTCTTCTTCACCAACGGGAATACCTCTTTTGCAAAGAAGATCGCCGCGTCCTGGTTCTGCAACGTGCGCATATTGCCCACAAAGCTTATCTTGTCGGGATTGTATTCGCACTTTGAAGGAAAAAGGTCCACGCCGTTGGTGTACACGGACAACGAGCCCGACTTAGGACAGCTTGATTTCAGAAAATCCACGTCTTCGCGCGACACGAGCACCACCTTGGGAAAACGCTCCGCGACATGACGTTCGTATCTCCTTATCAAACGTCTCTCCACCCGATAAATCATCTTTTTCAGGTTACTGCCCTTAGCGTTCGTCACCATGGCATACGTCTTCGACAGGGCGTCGGTCATCTCCACTACCGACGTTCCGTTCAGTCCCTCGCCCTCAAGATACGGCGCCATTCTCAGCAGGTGCGACAGATAGCGGTCGGGCTTCTCCACGGAAACCACCTCGCGGAACTTTTCCCTGAACGCCCCCGAGAAATAATATCCGCACTGTATCGGTTTGGCACGGAGCAGGAACAGTAGGGAGTTAAATGCCGACACCGTCTTGTTGCGTTTCACAAGATACACCTTGTCATACAGCGGCGCAGCCAGACGCGCATCAGCTCCGCCGTCGTGGAACGAGATAAGCACGAGCTGGTGTCCCTGCGATTTAAGGTATCTCGCTATATTGTTTATCCTCAGCACGTCCCCTCCGTTTTCAGGAAACGGAAAGCGGGGCGTCAATATACATATCTTCATGTCAGTTCTATTTTAGTTTGAATATCGCCACGTCACCGGGCGAAACGGTGTATGAAGCGGCAAGCCGCTCCTGTTGCAGTTTCTTGGTGATATGCCACATGGTAGCCGACTTTGCCTTTATCCGCAAGAGCATACTGTCAGTGTAATCCTTGTTTACCACCGCTACATACCTATTCTTTCCGCTGGTAAATTCAGAGACAAGAGCACCTTTCTTTCCCTCTACCACAAGACTGTCCAACTGTTTCGGGCAAACGGCTTTCTGTTCGCCGTCGGGTATCTTCACGAGGTGTCCTATACGCAATATCATGGCATTGGCGAACAGTGAAGAGACCGTCTTCACCTCCGCGTTCAAAGTTTTCACGAGATAATACGTGCGGCTCTTCTTGCCGTCGGCATTTACCGGAGCGTCGTGAAAATCATAATTCTTGTCGGTCGGTGTCTTGTAGGTGAAATACACCAGAGCCTTTGCACCGTAGGCGAGATTGACGTAAGCCTGGAGCCTCAACGCGGCAAGCGTGGGCTGCGGATAGTCGCCGTGCGGCACGGTGAGGACAAAGCCCCACAAGTCAAGGTTCATTTTCCGGCATACCGCGCGCACCTCGCTAAGGTTTCGGAACCAGCCGTCGCGCAGTCCGCCTTTTGTCACCGGATAATAGTCAAAGGAAATCTGCGGCATCCCCAAGTTGGCAGCCGCCAGAAGATACTGTCCGTACGTCTGCGCCCCTATGTTCTTGAACTGTCTTTCGTCGTAATACGGATGAAGGTTCACTACACACGGATGCTTGCCGTCCACCCGCGCTATGGCGTTCCTGTTGTTTTTTACGGTTTGCAAATCAGTGTAAGACGGTTCGTCGGCAAGGAAATAACCAGCCATTCCCTTTTGTCCGCCGAGATACGACGCAGCCTTGGCCGGGGTCTGCACCACCTGCGGCGTATGCACATAAACGCTGATGCCGGCGGCATAAGCCCGGTTCAAGTCGACCTTTGCCAATGCCAGGGTATTGTATATGTTGATGCAATGCGTAAAGCCGCACGCCTTGATGTCGGCATACTCCGCCACCGAAACCTTGTCCACCACAGGACCCATATAGGCTATTCTCGGGATTTCATTGGCATAGGCACTGACAACGCCAATCAACAGGGATAAAAATATAGCGATTTTCTTCATCTTCATAATATCTTTGGGAAACTTAAAGTCCGACTGGGAACAGCGGTTAATTCGTCCTTTTGTAACGCAATCGCCTTACTACGTCCAAGCCGGAGAGTTGCAATATTTTTTTTGTTGTCTGCGTGACCACCAGAAATGCATAGAATAGGAACGCTTGAAACCGAGTACCGCCGTTCTTTCTCACTATATACCTGTATTCCTTGCCCTTCTTGAAAATGCTCTCGCTTGTTGCGCCGCCGAGTTTGAACACGGCAATGTCGAAATCAAGATGCTTGAACCTTGCGTTCGCCTTTGTCGCCCTTATCAGGAAATCCAAGTCCATGGCATATTTGATGTTAGTGTCATAGCCGTTCAGCGAACGGCATATCTCCCTTGTGGCAAAAACCCCCTGATGGGCTGGCTTGCAGAAAAAGGGCATCACGGGAAACCTCAGCGACGGCTTTATCCTGCACTTATAGTCCGCGTCTTCATTCCATAATATCAGATTGCCGCAAAACAGGTCCACGCCCTCTTCATAATGGCTTGCCACATATTCCAAGGCGTGCGGCATCATATAGTCGTCCGAATTGATCAGTACAACCAAGTCTCCCGTAGCGTTCTTTATCCCTTTGTTGAAAGCGTCGCTGATACCCCTGTCTTTCTCCGACAAGATGAAGTCTATATGGTCGGAATACATGTTCACGATGTCCATGGTGTTGTCAGTGGACTTGCCGTCAATGATGAGGTATTCCTTGTTCGGGTACTCTTGGCCAATTACACTTTCAATCGTCCGCTCAATGGTTTTCCCGCTGTTGTATGCTATCGTTATTACGGATATTTTTATATTCTTCATAAAAGCGTTTCGTCGTGGTCTAATATTTGTTCAGGAGCAAGTTCACCCAAAATAGAAGCTGGGTGGTTCTGTCGGCGCACCTCATCTTTCGGCAAGCCAATATCCTCAGCCGCTTCAGGAACGAATGTTTGCCGGCAAGGAACAAGTCCAGCATTTGCCGGTTCTCTCCGGTTATGATATTGGAATAGCAGTTTGACAATTCCTTTGCCTGAATATAGCGTTCGTCACTTTGCGACACGAAGCGGTGCAGCCTTTCTTTCCATTCATAGACGAAACCCTGCCCCTGCCCCACCGCGTTCGACGCGTGCTGCCGGTAAAGGATGTGTGGGGTCTTATCGAAATATATGTACGCCCCTATCGCCTGTGCTATTGAATAAATCCAGATGTCGTGCATGGGCATCACGCCGGGCATCGCGTTGCCTATTTTCATCCTAAACTGACGGTTGAGCACCATCGTGCAGCCGCCGATGAACTTATAAATCAGGCTTTCACCGAACGTCAGTCGCGGATGTATCAGGACACTCGGCTTGGGTGTCAAATCAGCGTCAGTCAGTTGGGTCTGACAGAAATACAAGGCAGGTTCTTCTTCATGCCCTTGCAGACTCTCAACGGCGGATTGGAGTTTGTCTTCCAACCAAAAGTCATCCTGGTCGGCAAAGGCATAGTATTCGTCATCCGCGGCGTTCTGCAACAAGTGCATGAAACTGCGCTGCGGACCCAGATTGCCGCAGGTGTAATACGTAAGCTGTCCCTTCGCCTTATACTCTTCCAGTATGTCCAGCGTGGAGTCTTTCGACCCGTCGTCCCTGACCACGAGATTTACCTTCACGCCCTTCTGGTTCAGTATGCTGTCTATTTGCTCGCGGATGTATCTGTCGCCGTTGTAGGTGGACATCAGCACCGTCACGCTATGTATCTTACACATTCCTGTTCTTCTTGTTTAGTAAATAGTAACTCAAATACGCCCTAAGGTATCTCAGCGTGCGCTCCTTTATTGTCCTAGACAAAGTGGGGCGCAACGTGGTGACTGTCAATGACAGGGAATTGCCCGACGTGTCTTTTCTGAAATTGCGGGCGCACTCCAGATAGACGCAGAAGCGGCGGTAAACCTTCTCCCTGTCTTCTTCCATACCCGAGAACGTCTGACGGCACACCACATCTTCCATGACATAATACTCCGGATATGCCTTTTGGTATTTTTCGATAAAGGCGATGTCGGAAAAGTCAAGCCAGATATTCTCGTCATATCCGCCAACACGCAAAAAGGAGTCCACTGTAACCATTATTCCGCTGTTTATCGGAGAGGCATTACGGAATTTCACCGCCCCTGTTGGCGCGCTCTCGCAGATATGTGAGGTGTGCATCCTGTATGGCGTGGGGGAAAGGTATTTTCCGTTTTCAATGACGTGGCGCGGAACAATCATCGTGAACTGCGGATGCTCTTCCGCCGCCTTAATATAGCTGCCCACCGCGCCGTCGGGGAAATACGTGTCCTGGTCCATAAGCAGCAGCCAGCCGTAACCTTCCTGCCTTGCGTATCTGCAAGCGGCGTTGTATGCCTTGCCCAAGCCTCCGTTGCCGGTGTCGCCTACATACCGCCCGACGTCAATTCCCGTCGTCCCAGTTTCCGGTGAATTATCGTAGACAAAGATATCCTTATAAATATCCTTGTGTCCGAGAAGCAGTGTCCTAAATGTCGCGGATGCTTCAAGACTGCATCCATACAACGTTATAACATAGAGTATCTTTGTCATGGGCTTCTTTGCATTATCTGAATCCGAACTGGTTGTAAGCATAGTTTTGGGCGAAGAAATAGGTGGCGAGAAGCATCACTATCGCCTTGCCGCACCATGCCGGACGTATTGTGTAATACACGCTCGCAAACAGTATTATCTCCACGAAGCCGAACAACTGGGATATACGCACCGCGATAACCGACATCTCGCTGAGTCCGAACCATGCCGCCAACGATAAGCAGTCGCAAATCAGCAGCACCGGCAACGCCTTGATGTGCGGCTTTATCACGTCATAATAGTAAATCACATAATAGAACAGGGCTATCTTGAACAACACCATGATGTTGATTACCCTGACATCTGGGTGCTGGCCGTTTGCGATGGCGAGTTCGTAGAGTTTCAGTTTCTGCTCAATATACGGGATTGGGAGCGACGTTATGATATTGATGTGCGCTATCCACAGGAGTATGCTTACTGGCACGATAACGGCGAGCACCTTCTTGTATCTTGCCGACAAGTCCATGGGACAGATAAGCAGCGGCAGGGCGAGCGTCGCCAAGGTGTGGTGGAACGCTATGCCCATGCACAGCAGTCCGATTATCAGCCATACCGATTTCCTCTCAACCCTGAGGTACAAGGCGTACATACCGAACGCCATGCCGGCGGCAAGTCGTATCTGCTCACAGTCGTGGAGCATAAAATAGTTGCTGGCGTACACAAGGATTGAGAGCAGGAAACAGGTCTCGTCCGTCATCTTCCTCACCGCATAAAGTTTCAGCGGAATGGAGATAAAGGCGAAGATGTATATCACGGCTTTCATCGTGCCGCCATGGCGGTAGACGAACTCCGAGATTATAAGAAAGGTCTGCTCAACGGTGAGCTTCGTTATCTTACTGTCGAAAGAATAAAAATACTGTTCGTAGTTCTTGTAGTCGCTGACATACGACGTGGGGCGCGTCACGGAGATTGCGACAAACACGATGACATACAGCCACAGCAGCCAGCTGTGGTATCTCCGCGGCAAATTCTCCGAAAACAGAGTATTCACCATGATTGTCAGCATTACTACAAAGAGGATTATCAGCATATATACTTCCTGAGATAATATACAGACAATACGACGGCGTATAACATCATCATGGCAAAGCCGCCAATCATACGCTTAGGTCCGGCGGGCCTTGTCGGCACGCTGGCGCTCTCTATCGTGGTGAACGCCGGCGTCTTTTCCTGTATCTTTGCCAATGCGGTCTGCTTCTGAGTGTTCATCGTGGAGTAGATATTGAACTTCAGTTGCATATCATTCTCCAAGTCTTCTATCTTTGAACGTATGCTCTCAAGCTCTGGGTCATAATTTGCATCGGAATATGTCGCATATTTTTGACGGGCTTTCTCATAGTTCTGTTGAGCCTTATCGCAAAGTTTCTTGTAGTACTCATAATCGTTCTTCGCCTTCTTGGTACGATAGTCAATTATAAAATCCAAGAGTTGTTGCGCCGTTTTGTCAGCGAGGGTGGCACAGACTTTCGGGTCTTGATCTTCTGCAATTATAGTGATTGCGCTTGTTTTTTGATCAATTGTACACTTGATATTGTTCCTCACAAGTCCAGCAATGTCCTGTTGCCTCTTCGTCATTGAAAAGACGCTTATTTCCTCGTCAGCCTTTCCACTATAATTATCAGTCACTTTCTTTTCCAACATCTCCTTGACGGCACCTATTATTTTCTCCCACCACGCACACTTTCTATGGTGCAACAAATAGTCGTAGTAGGACGTAGTCAACTTCCCATCCTTTGTGGTAACGGTAACGGGAAACATCTTGATGATAAAATCGCTTGATCCTATCAAGTCCGGATAGAGTTCGAGAGAGATGGCGTCGTTGTTGGCAAGTTTGCCCAATGACCCCATTCCCAGCGACGACAAAGCGGAAGAAAAGCCACCCATGGAGGATTCCGAAGATTCGGGAGCCAGCGTAACGCTACTTTTGTAATACCGCGGTATGCAGCAAATCAGAAGATACCCCAATACGAGTACCACTGGCATTGTTCTTAGATAGACCTTGCGGTGATCGCGAAGCATCTTTGCCACAATTTTGAAATTCAGCAATTTCTTTGAAGCATTCTGATCTTGACCGTATGTTATTTTATCCATATTCCTTGAGCCTTATTGTTAATGATTTTCCTGTACTGAATTATATTGACCGCCAAGCCCGGCACGTTCACCGCGCTCATCACTGCCATAAACCAAACTATGCTACCAGTCATTTTCACGGCTGCCACCGCCAGCGGTATGAAGCACACGGCCGCCGAGACGGTGGCATAAAGTTGCAGTCTCAACGCGCCTATTCCGTTGAGGATGAACGAATACCGGAGACTACATATCGTGACGAACATATACACTCCCATCATTACCGTCATGCTCAACGGCACATCCACGTCCTTGCCCACCCAGATTGCATAGAACACGGGCGAGACGGCGACCATGATGATTTCAAGCACTGCCACCGCGAGCACTATCTTGTTGAGCAGACGGTTGCTCTTCACTATCC
>CAVKVO010000050.1:0-4002 GCA_963659575.1 Prevotella sp. CAG:1031 | reverse complement strand
CCAACTGGTCTATCCAAAGTAGCAGACTGCTCAACGTCAGCCACACTCCGTTCCTATATTCTCCGAGGCATTTCAACGTATAGGGGACCAAAAGGAATATAACGGCCGCACTCCATATCTTGAGCAGGAAAGAGAACAGTATATTCTTCCCTATCAACGCTGATCGTTTGTCCTTTGTATTTTCTTTGTCCTTTGCCTGCATCACGTTTATTTGCTCAATATATTAGCCAGGGTGGCTATGATGGTGACGAGTGATGCTACGCCGGTGCCGATAGAGAGCCACATCTGGACATTCTGCACCTTCTTGCTCTTATATGGCACCACTATCTCACATCCTGGTTCGGGTTTGGCTCCGTCGGATACCTTTGCGGCATTACCATTCTGATAGAGTATGTAGGCTCCCTTCTTGTTTGCATTGTTGCTAAATCCTCCTGCTTGTGAGAGATAGTGGCGGAATTTCTTACCACTCGTGTAGTTCACCGTGTTAGGATAGAGCACAGCACCATTGACCTTGACTGTACCATTATATTCAGGCACAATGATCTTGTCGCCTTCGCGCAGGATAATATCCTCAGCGCCACCAGGATTAGCCAGTGCCTTGTCAAGTTCGATTCCCACATAATAGGTGTCTCCCACCTTAAACTTTTCCATCAGTGCAGACTTCTCTGCATCTTTATCTAGACCTGACGCAGATGTCTTGGCACTTGCCAAGGCTATGGCCTGCTCATTCTGCAACTCCTCATACTGCTCTCGCTGAAGCCTCATCACCTCTTCCATACGGATGCGTTCCTCGGCATTGACCTTGCGCTCCAGACGTGCTCCCTTGGCATATCCGGAAACGGTCACTCCACCTGCAGCCTTCACCATGTCGCTCAGACGCTGGGTCTTGGATGACAGCGAGTAGTCACCGGGGAAGAGCACCTCGCCACTTATGGTGATATTCTCCATAGCATTCGTGCCAGGACTCTTTCTGACAAACACGTTGTCAAACGGTTGGAGTGTGAATCCAGGAGTGCCGTCCACCACAAAACCATCCTTGATGGACATCGTGAATGTCTGCGCCAATTCCGTATCGGTCTGTGTAGCGCTTGGATTTACCTTTCTGCGACTGACATCCACCTTCACTGTAGAAGCTGTTTCCTTCAGTCCACCAGCCTGCAGGATAAAGTCCTCTATGGTCTCATTGTCTGCATACTTATATATGCCTGGGTAATACACCTCTCCTGAGATTGTTATGGTCTTCTCCATATTCATATCTTCCTGAGTGGGTATAAACAGCACATCCTCATTTTTTAGTGGTATGTCGGCAGATGTTCCTTCCAATATTCCTTTCAGGTCCACGCTTACGACTTCCAGTGTGCGGTCCTGCTTCATGCGGTGTATGATGGCACGGTTGAGGAAAGCCTGTTCGGTGACACCTTCTGCCTGTTCCACAAGAGTGCGCACTGAATTGATATCGCCTCCTATCTGATACATGCCAGGACGGAATACTCCACCTTTCACTTCTACCATATTCTCATAGCGCACAAGCACTGAGTCTACACTCACGGAGTCGCCATCTGCCATATAAAACTGTGCCTGGTCAAACTCGTTGACATTGTACACGCTATACTGTCGTCCAGTCTTTCTGACCACGCGCACAGATTTGGTGTAGGCATCACCTGCAAATCCACCGGCATATTTCAGCAGTGACGACATCGACTCCGAGGTCTTCATCTCGTAATACATCGGACGCTTCACTTTACCCGTAATGTTGACAAGACAATTATATGGACCCACCATTATCACATCACCCTCGGCAAGGTGTATATTGCTACCAAGTTTACCGTTGAGTATATAGTCATAGATGTCGACTGACGCCACCTGCCTGTTGTTGCGAAACACCTTTATATCACGCAACGTACCGATGTCATTGGTGCCACCTGCCATATATAGTGCATGGAATACAGTGGAGAATGCTGACAACGTATAGGTTCCTGGCACCTTCACCTCACCCATCACATTCACCGAGATGGTCTTTGTCTGACCCACGGTCAACTTTATCTTGCTACTGGAATAGCGTTTACCGAGCTCTGCTTTCACCCGTGCATTTGCCTGCGACACGGTGAGACCTGACACGGAGATAAGTCCGTAGCCTTCGATATTGATATATCCATCAGGCGAGACTGTAGCCTCCACTGACTTATTGGATGCTCCATAGACATCCACGTAGACAGCATCGCCAGGACCGAGTACATAGTTCTCGGGTGTAGCGATATTCATATTGGGTTCAAAGGAGAGGTCCTTATTATTAAATATGTTGCGTCCAAAGACCTTTTTCTTGTTCTTCTGCTTCTCGTATTTATCGCGGATGAAGTCATCAAACTCATCCTCCATAGTCAGAGAGTCAGGAGCCAACTCCTTATAGGTTCTCAGAAATTCTTGGTATTCCTCATCATCCTCAAGATCTTCATCTTTGGCATTTGTCAAGCGTCTCTGTTTCTCACGTGACACGAGAGCCGAGGTGCGCATGTCTGCCTCCTCATCTTCCTGCTTGCTCAACTTCGAATTTGGCTTGCGCGTGCGGTCACCATCCTTGGCAGTACTGCTGACCATGCCCATTCCGTCTTTTGATGATGCTCGTTCGAGTTTTTTCTTCACACGGCGTATCTGGCTGATGTCCACACCGCGTTGCATCAGTTTTGTCACTATCTGCGACTGCGACGCACCTGCTTTTTGCTCCTTGGCAGCAAACTGGAGCACCTGATCATCCGTCATTGACGACTGAGCCATGGCTCCGACACTCACCATCATCGTTAAAATTATCAGACAAATGTATCTTTTCATTCTATTAAAGGAATATTCTTGTTTTCTCATTCTATTGATACACACAAATGCGTGGCACACGCAATCTTATACTATAATAAACTGCATTTGCCACATTTTATTGCAAAAGTACTCATTTTTTTGCAAGTATAAGCGCCAATTCCTTTATTGGCGGTCTATATGTCCACTATTTTTTAAAAGTGCGATTGCCTTGTCTTTATTCTTCTATCAGCCAGTCCTCGATATTTCCCTTGGTGGAATCAAAGTTGATGCCCACCTTGGTAATGGGTTTACCACAGAGTGCAAACCGCTGTGCATAGTTCTTAAGGTTGATTTGCTGCAGGGCGGTCTGTGCGTCCTTGTTGAGTTTCAACTCGATGATGTATAGACGCGTATGAGTCAGCATCACGATGTCTACCCTACCCTTTGGCGTATGCACCTCCACATCCACCACGTAGCTCGTGAGGAGTGAGAAGATGATAAAGAGCATCTGCTGGTAATGGCCCTCGTAGTTGGTGACGTTGCAATAAGGCACGGTACCAAGGAACGTCTGGAGCAACTGCAAGGCTCCGTCCATGTCGTCCTGACGAATCAGCACCGACATTTGGGCAATCGCCACGTCGCCGTTTTGGGCAAACATGCCCTCCAGATAGTTGGGCAAGAGGCTCTCGAAGAGGCCCACCTTAATCTCCTTGTTGGGGAGGTCGAGGGTGTACAGTTGGCTATACTTGTCATACCCCTTGATGGTGAGGTAGCCACTTTGATACAATAGAGGCGTGATGGCGGTCATTTCCTCGGTAGGGGCATCGAAGGCAGAATCTTTGGCATACATCTTGCCAAGACTATTAGGCACCACCTTGAACTTGCGCATCATATTAATCAAGTAGGTAGGCGTGCCAGATGTAAACCAATAAGACCGGAATTCCTTGGTAGAGAAGCAATTGAGCAAACTATACGGATTGAACACGTCGGGCGACTTGGCGGAGAAATGATAACCGTCATAGTTTTCCTTCAATTTGGCGATTGCTTCCTCCCGAGTCATTTCCTGTTCCTTTGCTAATTCGTCTATGTTTTCCGACATCTGCGAGAGCATTTCCTCCTTGGTGATGCCGCAAATTCCCGCATATTCATTATACATGGATATGTTCGTGATGTTGTTCAGCTCGCTGAAGATGCTGAGTTGCGAGAACTTCGTGA
>CAVKVO010000049.1:0-12741 GCA_963659575.1 Prevotella sp. CAG:1031 | reverse complement strand
CCTGTGTTATTGATTATCACAAGCCAGGCGGTGGTGTTGAACAGATAGAGGAATGCCCACAATATTACGACTGCGGCGAACCAATAGCCAGTTTTGTCCAATCCGGCACGCACTTGGTCGAAGTCCAACTGCGAAACCATGAGGACAAGCACGGCCAAGCCGAAGATGAAGAACGCATTTTGGTACTTCTTGCTCATTTTCAGTCCTTCGGCGAGTCTTGCTGTGGCCGGTTGTCCCTGTGCGTCCTTGGCATAGAGAAGCGCGTTTTCTCGCTGTCGTCACGCTTTTCGTGGTAAAGTTTTGGCAGCGGATTGGCGAGCGGACTGTCATATTCGGCACGGTTGCGGAACACGTCGATGGCAGTATACACAGCCTGACGGAACGAAGTAGCGTCGGCAATGTCCTTTCCCGCGATGTCATATGCCGTACCGTGGTCGGGCGAAGTGCGCACTATCGGCAAACCAGCCGTATAGTTGACACCCGTTTCTGCGGCAAGAGCCTTGAACGGAGTCAGTCCCTGATCGTGATACATGGCCAAGACACCGTCGAAATGCTTGTACATGCAACTTCCGAAGAAGCCGTCAGCCGGGTAAGGACCGAAGGCCTGCATGCCCTTTTGCTCCAGTTCCTGTATTGCAGGAGCTATTATTTCAGCCTCTTCAGTGCCTATCAAACCATTGTCACCAGCGTGCGGATTGAGCGCAAGTATGGCAATGCGCGGATTGGAGATGCGGAAATCCCTCTTCAAACTGTCGAAGAAAATGGTAGCTTTCTCCACGATTTTCTCTGTTTTTATGGCCGTTGCCACATCCTTTATGGGCAGATGAGTAGTGACGAGTGCCACACGGAGCCCCTCATTCATCAGCACCATGAGAGCCTTCTTGCCGTCTCCCAAGCAGTTTTCGATATACTCCGTGTGTCCACAGAAACGAAATTCGTTGCTCTGAATGGTACTCTTGTTGATGGGAGCAGTGACCAACACGTCGTAAAGCGACGAGCGATAGTCAGTCATGGCGCGGTCGAGAGCCTTCAAGGCAGCCTGTCCAGCTTCCTGAGAGGGCTGTCCCATCTCCACTTTCACGTCGTCGTCGAATGTAGTGAGCAGGTTTATCCTTCCGTCCTTGGCATCCTCAGCCTTGTCGATTATGCTGAATGACGACTGCAAGTCGAGCATCTTGCGGTGATAGGCCGCCACCTTGGGCGAACCATAGATTATGGGAGTACACAGTTCCAGCATTGCCGGATCGTCAAAAGCCTTGAATATCACCTCATAGCCTATGCCGTTGGTGTCTCCGTGCGTGATGGCCACGCGTATTGGTCTGCTGTTTTCCATTGTCTTTTATGTCTTTTATGTTGTTGTCAAGAGGCCGTCGGCCTCCATTGTCCATTATGTTTCCTTTTGTTATTCCGCCGCTTTTGCGAGCGTATGCAGTGCCGCTTCAAGCCGTTTCACCCTGTCCCGCTTCCGCTTTCCCGGCGCAAAGACGAAGCCCTCAGCCACGATGGTCATGTTGCGAGCCGTGTCCGCCATTGCCAGACTGACAAACGGCCCTCCCATGGCGTCGCCCGTCATCTGCCAGAGTCCGCGGCTCACGAGCATAGTTCGTCCCTTTTCCACGGCTAGACGCTGCATCACCGGCACACGGTCTTCCGTCTTCATGTGCATGAAAGGCCGTTCCCCAGGAATGTTGACGCCCATTATGCTGTCGCGCATGGCCAACCATCGGACTTTGTCGAGATTGGTTCCGGGATAAGAGTAGACGCAAATGTTGGAGGAACTCTCCGCACCATTGTCTGAGAACCAAAGAAACCGTTTGCCTTTCTTCATGGCCGCCAGTTCCTGTGGCACCGTTATGTTCCAACCGAACATCTCCTTTACCGCCTTCTGCGCATCCGAATTGTGATTCTTGCGCAGACTTTCAGCCCCGGTGTTCAGTTCAAAACGCTCTATCAACTGCCTCAGTTGCCATCCCAACTTGCCCATGTCCCGCTTGAGAACCGTTGCCGAAGGAGTGAACACCGAGACCAACAGTTGGTGGCGAGCATTAACATCCCTGCGGTATCTGATACGAGTGTGACCATAGAGAGCACTGTCTACCTCAACCGTCACCATGCACCGCGCATACCGCACGGCTCTGTCGGATGGCTTACCTGCAAAGTGCGACACACTGAACCAAGGTTCGTCCTGAGGCAAAGCCGGCACCGGAACATTGAGCACGGTGTCCATGATGCGCTGCGCCGCCGTGTCCGGTGTAACGAGGAGCACCTCGTAGGGACTTCCGCCGCTGTTCGGTTTCAGTCCGATGCCGTCGCAACCGACCATAATCGGCAGTATGGCAGCCAACAGCGTACACCTTATTATATATATAAGCCCCCTTGCCGTCAGCATAGCGCCCTACTTATCGATTGGCACGCCACTCTTTTTGGCAGTGGAAAGCAAGCCGCAAGCCGCAAAGATGTCCTGTCCGCGACTGGCACGTATGGTGGTGAACACACCGTGATGGGTCAGATAGTCGCGCAACTCCTCCATCTTCGTGTCGTCAACACCCTGCAAGTCCACGTCAGGTATGCTGTGGAAACGTATCAAGTTGATGCGACAGTCCAGTCCGTTGAGCAGTTTTATAATCTCTCGGGCGTGCATGATACTGTCGTTGACACCCTTGAACACGATATATTCGAACGACGCGCGCCGCTGATGGCTGAAATCATAGTGGCGAAGCAGTTCCACAACCTCCGCAATGGTCATCTGCCCCTCGGCAGGCATCAGTTGTCTGCGCTGCAAGTGCTCGGGCGAGTGCATGCTTATGGCCACATGACATTCGCTCTCGTCGAGAAAACGCTTCAGTTTGTTCTTCACACCCACGCTGCTCACCGTGATGCGCTTCGGACTCCATGCCCATCCCCACTGCGCGGTGAGCACTTCCGTTGCCCGGAGCACATTGTCGAGATTGTCCATCGGCTCACCCTGTCCCATGAAGACGATGTTTGTGAGCCGTTCGCGCTCCGGCAGCGAGTATATCTGGTTGAGTATGTCGGCGGCGGTGAGGTTGCCTTCAAATCCCTGTTTGCCAGTCTGGCAAAAGAGACAGTTCATCTTGCACCCAACTTGCGACGACACACAGAGCGTTGCCCGGTCGTTGTCGGGGATGAACACCGTTTCCACGAATTTTCCCGATGCCGTAGGAAAGAGATATTTCACCGTGCCGTCCTTAGAGTGTTGGCTATCCACGGGCGGCATTGCGCCCACTTCAAACTCACTGCTCAGTCGTGCACGGTTAGCTTTTGAAATATTGGTCATCTCGTCGACCGACGTTGCGTGAGCCACATAGAGCCAGTGCGCAATCTGTCCAGCCGTGAACGCAGGCATACCCATAGCTTTCACGGCCACTTTAAGCTCGTCGAGCGACATTCCGAGAAGAGGTTTCTTGCCGTTTTCCGTTGTCATAAAGCGACTTTTCTTTATGCAAAGTTAGTGTAAATAAAGGTAATTAGGAAACAAAAGGGTAGGAAAAGCACCGCAGTGGATGATGTTCGGCATCAATAGCTCGGACACAACGAAAACGCAACCATGCCACTTACGCATCGTAACTAGGCCACTTAGCACCCGTAAGTGGGCCACTTACGACCCGTAAACGGCCCACTTACGAGGCGTAAATGGGCCACTTTTGAAACCTATTGGGCGTCAATGACTTACAAAGGCGTATTTTTAGGCTTAAAAATCGACGTTTTTCGATGCGAAAATCGGCATGAATTACCCCAAAACAAGGTGCTTTCTATACAAAAACGGATAAGGAGAAATCACTCCAACACCAGCTCTCTTACCTCGGCGTTGCCCATTCTCGGCACGTCTTTCATTTCCTTTCCGTAGAAAACCGCTTGTATGGCCTTGTTTATGATGCCGTGACCTACGGCCAAAACCGTCTTGTCGGGATAGTTATCGCGGATGTATTCGAGGAAAAGTTTGGCGCGTTTTTTGAGTTCTTCGAGCGTTTCAATGTCGTCAGGCCACGTCTCGTCCTTCAGTGACGGGATGAATCTGCCGGTGAAACTGCCCCAATCACGTTCCCTCAACAAGGGCGTTTTAGCTATCGCTTCGGCTGGCTTTTGGGAAACAATGGTCGCAGTGTCTATGGCACGCTTCAAGTCGCTGGACACAAATGCGTCGATATGCACGTCAGCCAGTCGGTCTCTCAGTTCGCAAGCCTGTCGCTTGCCGTTCTCATTGAGGCAACCCTGCGTCTGCCCCTGCATGATTTGCGCCGCATTGTCTATGGTTTCTCCGTGGCGCACTAAGTATAATATGGTCATATTAGTGTTTGTTTGCGCCACAAAAGTACTAAGTAATGTTCAAAAAATAACTTGAGCAAGCTTGTTGAATATGCCAATATCCGTTTTCTTGTTTAATTCTCCCTGTCTTTTTGCCGTTTTCGTGACTTCTTTTCAGTCACATAGCTCGCTATGCTCCTTCAAAGAAGTCAGCAAAACCGGCTAAAAATACAGGGCAAACTTGCACAACTTATTTTTTAAACATTACTAAACAATTGCGGTGTATTGCTTGTTTTTTGTACTTTTGTACTCTAAAAACTATAGTAACAAGGACATGAAAAAAGCATTGATGGGCTCTTTCCTGCGCGCCGTTTGCGCCATAGCCATTGGCATACTGCTCATACTGTATCCCGACAGCACCGTTCTCTGGCTCACTGTGGCCATCGGAATAGTCTTTTTCATATCGGGCACAATATCATGCCTGGCATATTTCAACGCTAAGCGCCTTTACAACGCCGCTGTACAGACCGACGCCAATCCTCTGCAAGGCGTAACGCCGAAGCCAAGGGTTCCGATAGTGGGTCTGGGCAGCGTCATCCTGGGACTTCTGCTTGCGCTCACACCCGATGTTTTCGTGAAGTTTCAGATGTATATCATAGGCATCGCACTCATTTTCGGTGCTGTCAACCAGTATATGTCGCTCATCGGTGCCGGACGTGTGGCAAGGATACCGTTCGTCTTTTGGATTTGTCCCACACTGATATTGCTCACCGGACTGTTCGTTGTGCTGAAACCGATGGCCTCAGCCGCACTGCCCATGCTGATTACGGGCTGGTGCTGCCTGCTCTACGGCGTGACCGACGTGATAAACACGCTGAAAATACGTATTGCACTGTCGCGCCTGGCAAAACTGGAGCGGCAACAGGCAGAAGAAGTGCAGCAGCAAACGGAAGAGGAAGAGTAACCTCGGGGCGGCAAAACCTCGGAAATTCGACTCCTCTACCCTACTGGCAACATGAGAATAACAACTTATATATAATACAATTACAACCTAACGTTATGTCAAACAACAAAGAGAAACTCTTTACCGAGTTTACGGCTCCTACCACCCAGGAATGGCTTGACAAGATTCAAGTGGACCTGAAGGGAGCTGACTTCGACAAGAAACTGGTATGGAGAACCAACGAGGGCTTCAATGTTCCCCCGTTCTATCGCCGCGAAGACGTGCAGAAACTGAAGACTCCCGACGCTCTGCCCGGTGAGTTTCCGTTCGTTCGTGGCAACAAGAAGAATGACAACACATGGTATGTGCGCCAGAACATCAACGTGAACGGCGACGCCAAAGCCGCCAACGCCAAGGCTCTCGACATCCTCAACAAGGGCATCGACTCGCTGGGCTTCCACTTCGGTGGCGACATGGTGAGCCGCGAGTTTGTGGAGACGCTCCTTGACGGTATCGAGTGCGAGTGCATCGAACTGAACTTCAACACATGCAAGCGCCATTCGGTTGAGTTGGCCAACATACTCACCTCTTACTTTGAGAGCAAGGGCTACGACAAGGAGAAGATTGTGGCCTCGATAGACTGGGACCCGATAGAGAAGATAGTCATGCACGGCATGGACGTGACCCCTATTCTGCAGTTTGCTCCGCAGCTCGTGGACGCTGTGAAGGACTATCCCCACTTCCGCTGCATCACCGTCAACGCCGCAGCGCTCAACAACGCCGGTGCATACATCGTGCAGGAACTGGGCTACGCTCTCTCTTGGGGCAACGAGTATCTCGCCGAACTGGTGGATGCTGGTGTGGATCCCGCTTTGGCTGCAAAGAAGATAAAGTTCAACATGGGCATCTCGGAAAACTATTTCATGGAGATAGCAAAGTTCCGCGCCGCACGTCTGCTCTGGGCAGAGATAGTGAAGCAGTATTTGCCCGAAAACAGTTGCAACTGCGCCTGCAAGATGTGCGTCAACGCCACGACAACGTCTTACAACATGACCATGTTTGACAGCTATGTCAACCTGCTTCGCTCGCAAACGGAGACCATGAGTGCCGCCATCGCCGGTGTACACTCCATCGTGGTGCGTCCGTTCAACGAGACCTATGAGCGTCCTACCGACTTCTCCGAGCGCATTGCGCGCAACCAGCAGTTGCTGCTCAAGGAGGAAAGTCACTTCGACAAGGTGGTTGACCCCTCGGCAGGTTCCTACTTCATCGAGGAACTCACCACTTCGCTGGCCGACGCAGCTTGGAAACTGTTCCTGAAGATTGAGGACGAAGGTGGTTTCCTCGCCGCAATAAAGAACGGAACGGTGCAGGACGACATCAACGCCACCAACGTAAAACGTCATGGAGACGCCGCAAAGCGCAGGGAATTCATTCTCGGAACAAACCAATTCCCTAACTTCACGGAAAAGAGCGACGGCAAGACACCTCTTGAGGGCGGTCACCACAGTTGCGGACACGAGTCTGCGCCGTTCAAAGCCATCCACTCTTCACGCCTGGCAGCCGACTTTGAACAGCTCCGTCTGGCCACAGAGAACAGCAATAAGGTGCCCACGGCATTCATGTTGACCATAGGCAACTTGGCTTGGCGACAGGCTCGCGCACAGTTCAGCAGCAACTTCCTGGCTTGTGCCGGCTACAAGATCATCGACAACCTCGGTTTCGACACAGTTGAAGAAGGCGTTGACGCAGCCTTGAAGGCCAATGCCGACATCGTGGTACTGTGCTCCAGCGACGACGAATATGCCACCTATGCCATCCCGGCGTTCCAGTATCTGAACAACCGCGCCATGTTTGTAGTGGCAGGAGCACCGGCTTGCATGGAAGACCTCAAGGCCGCCGGCATAGAAAACTTCGTGCATGTGAAATGCAACGTGCTGGAAACTCTCCGCGAGTATAACAAGAAGTTAGGAATATAAGTATTACCCACCATGAGAAAGAACTTTAAAGACATAGATATATTCGCCGACATCAAAGCCTCTGACGGTAGCCAGTGGCAGAAAGACAACGGCATCAAATACAACTGGAAGACTCCAGAACACATTGAGGTCAAGCCCGCATACACCAAGGAAGACCTTGAAGGTATGGAACACCTCGACTTTGCAGCCGGTATTCCGCCGTTCCTGCGTGGCCCCTACTCCATGATGTATCCCTTCCGTCCGTGGACCATCCGTCAGTATGCCGGTTTCTCCACAGCCGAAGAGTCCAACGCGTTCTACCGCCGCAACCTCGCTTCAGGCCAAAAGGGTCTGTCTGTGGCGTTTGACCTGCCCACACACCGTGGCTACGACCCCGACAACGAGCGTGTAGTGGGCGATGTGGGTAAGGCCGGAGTGTCCATCTGCAACGAGGAAAACATGAAGGTGCTCTTCGACGGCATACCTCTCAACAAGATGTCGGTGTCCATGACCATGAACGGAGCTGTGCTTCCCATCCTCGCCTTCTACATTGTGGCTGGTTTGGAGCAGGGCGCAAAGCTCGAAGAGATGGCAGGAACCATCCAGAACGACATTCTCAAGGAGTTCATGGTGCGCAACACCTATATCTATCCGCCAGCGTTCTCGATGAAAATCATCGCCGACATATTCGAGTACACGTCGCAAAACATGCCTAAGTTCAACTCCATATCCATCTCTGGCTACCACATGCAGGAGGCTGGAGCCACGGCCGACATTGAGCTTGCCTACACTTTGGCCGATGGAATGGAGTATATCCGTGCCGGTGTCAACGCAGGTATCGACATCGATGCGTTCGCTCCGCGCCTGTCGTTCTTCTGGGCCATCGGTGTGAACCACTTCATGGAGATTGCAAAGATGCGTGCCGCACGTGTGCTGTGGGCTAAGATAGTGAAGAGTTTCGGAGCCAAGAATCCCAAGTCAATGGCTCTGCGTACTCACTCGCAAACGTCGGGATGGTCGCTCACTGAGCAGGATCCATATAATAATGTAGGCCGCACCTGTATCGAAGCTATGGCGGCAGTGCTCGGACACACGCAGTCACTGCACACCAACGCTCTCGATGAGGCCATCGCCCTGCCTACCGACTTCTCGGCACGTATAGCCCGAAACACTCAGATTTATATCCAGAACGAAACTAAGGTGTGCAAACACATCGACCCGTGGGCTGGTTCATACTACGTGGAGAGCCTAACCAACGAGCTTATCCACAAGGCTTGGGAACACATCCAGGAGATTGAGAAGCTTGGCGGAATGGCTAAGGCCATCGAGACAGGTGTGCCCAAGATGCGCATCGAGGAAGCTGCTGCCCGCACACAGGCTCGCATAGACAGTGGTGTGCAGGTAATCGTGGGTACAAACAAGTATCGTCTTGACCATGAAGACCCCATCGACATTCTCGAAGTGGACAACACGGCAGTGCGCAAGCAGCAGGAGGAGTGCTTGAAGGAGGTTAAGGCCAAGCGCGACGGCGAGGCTTGCAAGAAGGCTCTGGCCGAGCTCACCGAGTGCGTGCGCACAGGCAAGGGCAACCTCTTGGCTCACGCCATAGAGTGCGCCAAGCTCCGCTGCACACTGGGCGAGATAAGCGACGCTTGCGAAGAGGTAGTTGGACGTTACAAAGCAATCATCAGAACAATATCAGGCGTGTATTCATCAGAAAGCAAAAACGACAAGGACTTTGAGTTGGCATGCCAGCTCACAGATGAGTTTGCCAAAAAGGAAGGTCGTCGTCCACGTGTGTTCATCGCAAAGATGGGACAGGACGGACACGACCGTGGCGCAAAGGTTGTAGCAACAGGCTATGCCGACTGTGGTTTCGACGTTGACATGGGACCGTTGTTCCAGACTCCCGCAGAGGCAGCGCGCGAGGCAGTGGAAAACGACGTGCATGTTGTGGGCGTTTCTTCGCTCGCCGCAGGTCACAAAACCCTCGTTCCGCAACTCATTGCCGAACTGAAGAAACTCGGTCGTGAGGACATCATGGTAATAGCTGGCGGTGTGATACCTGCCCAGGACTACGACTTCCTCTACCAAGCCGGCGTTGCCGCCATCTTCGGTCCCGGCACATCCGTGGCCAAAGCCGCCGTTGAAATGATGAAGATTCTGTTGGAAAAGGAATAATTCCACAGCGATTATTCCTCTGATTCTTCTGCAGTATTTGCTGAAGAATCAGTGGTATTTCACTGAAAACTCAAAGCGTGGAGCGTCATTACCCAATGATTCTCCACGCTTTTTTCATAGGCAAAAACTTGACTAAAAATCCGAATTGCCTTGGTCTTGCTGCAAAAGTTGCCCGCTGTGCAACTTTTTGTACAGGTCTATTAACTAAAATTAATTCCGCCAACGGGTTTGCATATATAAAGTATATTGCCGAAATTTGCATATAATAAGGAAAAACATATAGACGACACCCCTGTAATTGTCTTATGTATAGAGAAGATAAGCGAAAAACTCTGGTAAGCGAACTCCCCCTCAGCATCTCCGAGGAGGAATGCAAGGCGTGCATGCGACTCCTGCCTGCATGGCGAAAGAAGAAGGCCGAGTCTTTTCGACACGCCACTGACAGGATGCTGTGCGCGAAGGCTTATTTGCTGCTTTGCCAACTGCTCGAAGAATGGACGGGTAAAACAGTAATGCCAGACTTCGCTTACGGTGAACACGGCAAACCTTATCTACCCGATTTCCCCGACATTCATTTCAACATGAGCCATTGCCATAGGGCAGTGGTATGCACAATCGACTCCATGGAAGTGGGATGCGATGTGGAAGAGATACCCGACAAGTTGGATGACGATGTCATAAACTTCTGTTTTTCACAAGAGGAAAAAGAGGCAATCTGTCATTCCGACAACCCAGAGGTGGAGTTCACCCGACAGTGGACGCGAAAGGAGGCATTGCTCAAACTCCATGGCATCGGACTCATCGACGAATTGCCCTCAGTCTTGAAATCTCCATTGGCTCAAGACGTATGCTTCGAGACCAACATCTGCCAGGATGCCGGCTACATTTATACCATCTGCTACAGAACCAATCCAAAACAGTAATCACTTAGCGAAAGATGAGCATGAAGAAAAACAGATTGTCTTTCCAGACACGGTTGTACTTGTACATCTTGTTTCTGACCATCGTGATATTCGGCTGCATAGCAATAGCCTTCGGCTCCTACAGTCGCCAGCAAGAGGAGTCGCAGGCTTCTCTTTATACCTTCGCTTTGCAAAACGCCACAATCCAGAACATGGATGACGAGTTGGTATGGATGGAGTCTGTGGTGGAGATGACCATTGTGAAACACATGTCCAGTCCAAAGGAAGACCATGCTGACGCTCTGCAGTTCATCGGACAGCTGGTGAAAAACAACAATCTGATATTGGGAGTGGGATATATATCCTATGACAAAGAGCTGCATGACGAAGCCACATTAGACTATGTATATGAAGACGGCATAGAAAACATTATCTGCAAAGAAATCCCCCTCAGTAAATACAACTACACAAAGACGCAATGGTATAAGAGTGCCGTAAGCAAAGACAAGGGAGAATGGACGGAACCCTATATCGACCAGGTGGGAAGCCACAAGCCAATCGTGTCGTATGCCAAGGCAATGAGGGACGAGGATAATAAGGTGATGGGCCTTGTGGTAATCGATGTATCGCTGGCCGACCTTTCCGATGAGCTGGGTACCGTACAGCCTTTCGAAAACAGCTATTCCTTCATCCTCAGCAGGAAAGGCACCGTCATCGCCCATCCCGACACAAGCCTCGTCTTCAAGGAGAACATTTTCTCCATGGCACATCTCCTGGACGACGATGACTACACTACGTTGGGGAAAAGAATGTTGGCCGGAGAGAGGGGAACCCTGCATTGCGAACTGGGCGATACCGACGTGCTTATAAGCTACGCTCCGTTGCCCCATGTGGGATGGACCGTGGCCAGCGTGTGCCCCTACTCCACCATCAAGTCGGAGCTGGGATCAGTTGCCTTCACCGTCTTGGTGGTATCGCTCATCGGTATCGTCTTGCTGTTGGTGTGCGTCAGCGTTTTGATTTCCCACATGGTCCGTCCCCTGAGGGAAATGACTGACGCGGCCTACCGCATAGCCCAGGGCAACTTCGACGTGTCTCTCCCCGAGACGGCAACGGACGGTGACTTCCGCAAACTGCATGCAGCCTTCACTCACATGCAGAGTTCCATCAAAACCTACATCCACGACCTGAAAACCGTCACCAAGGAACAAGCCAGAATCAAGAGCGAACTCAGCGTGGCTCACCGCATACAGATGGAGATTCTGCCCATCGACTTCGTGCTGCCTCAGGGATATGAGAACATTGACATCGACGCCTTCCTCACTCCAGCCCGCAGCGTGGGAGGCGACTTCTACGACTTCTGGTTGGAAGACGGCAAGATATACTTTTCCATCGGCGACGTGTCGGGCAAGGGTATCGCCGCAGCCATGGTGATGGCAATGACGTGTACGCTCTTCCGAAGCTTGGTGAGCAAGCACGAGTCTACCAACGAGATCATGTCGCTGCTCAACAAGATGCTGACGCGCAACAACCAGACCGAGATGTTTGTCACCATGTTCATCGGTGTGATCGACACCCAGACTGGCGAACTGGCCTATTGCAACGCCGGCCACACCGCCCCATTCATCTTCTCCGACAATGGATGCAGCCAGCTGCCCATGCTCCCCAAGTTGCCTCTCGGACTCTTCGACGGCGTGACCTACGTGGAACAGAAATACACCATGAAGGAAAATCAGAAAATACTGCTCTATACCGACGGTCTGACGGAGGCGGAGAATGAACAGCGCGAGCAACTGGGCAAGCAGCGCGTGAAAGAGATTCTCGACGGAATGGACGACAAGACCTCCCATGAGACAATTATGGAAATCAGACGACAGCTGAAAACCTTCGTGGGCAACGCGGAGCAGAGCGACGACCTCACCCTCTTTGCCATTTCCTACAAAGGCTGCGACTCGCTCATCATCGACAACCGCATCGAAGAATTGAAGAAGCTACCCGTCTTCCTGAACAAACTGGGCACAGAGCTGAATCTCGACAAGCGACTCCTGCTCTCGCTCCGCCTCGCCTTGGAAGAGGCTATTGTGAACGTGGTGAACTATGCCTACCCGAAGGGAGAGACCGGAAAAATAAACCTCAAGGTGAAGTACAAGCAACAGGAATCGCTCCTGCGCTTGGAACTGACCGACAGCGGCAAGCCCTTTGACCCCACGTCCGCAGAGGACGCCAACCTCACGCATAGTGTGGAAGACCGACCCGTGGGAGGACTGGGAATATTCCTCATCAAAAAACACATGGACGAGGTGACCTACAAGCGAGAGAACGGCATGAACAAACTCATGATGACCAAAAAGATTACTAAGCAGCAATAAACTTAATCATAAATTTTTAACGACTAAAACTATGGAAATAAACAGCAAGAAATCTGAAGATAAGACGATTATCGAGGTGAAGGGGTATCTGGATGCCACCAACGCCGAGGAGTTTCAGAAGG
>CAVKVO010000048.1:0-12833 GCA_963659575.1 Prevotella sp. CAG:1031 | reverse complement strand
TTGTGGCCGTTAGCAAGATCATAGAAGCGTCAAAACGCCGCGAAAATCCACAAACGGTATAATAAAATACCGCCAAACGCTGCATCAAAATCCGGCCAAACGCTGCAACGATTTACGGCCAAACGCTGCATCAAATCACGGCCAAACGCTGCATCAAAATCCGGCCAAACGCTGCAAAATACATCGGAAAATTTGGCTTTTTCAATAGGTTGTCGTATATTTGCCGCTAAATAACAGTAGGTTAGACGTGAAGGAATATAAGAAAAGAATTGCCGACAAACTGTTGGAATACAGGCTTGAAGAAGTAGGGGCAGTCTTGATAGAAGGCCCCAAATGGTGCGGGAAAACGACTACGGCCGAGCAACAAGCCAAAAGTGTGTTGTATATGGCAGATCCAGACAACCAAAAGAATTATCTGGACATGGCTGAACTCAAGATAAAAATGCTTCTCAAAGGGGAGAATCCGCGACTGATAGATGAGTGGCAGATTGTTCCGCAGATTTGGGATGCCATTAGATTTGAGGTTGATCATCGTGGGGAAGAGGGACAGTTTATACTGACAGGTTCCGCTGTGCCAGCATCCACGGAAGATATACATCACACTGGTACAGGACGTTTTGCCTGGATTACGATGCGCCCCATGTCACTATGGGAGTCTGGAGAGTCTACAGGGGAAGTCTGCATTGGCCAACTCTTCAAGGGAAATGCGGAAGTCGAAGGTTACAACAGTCTCAAGATAGAGGACATTGCATATCTTGTGTGTCGTGGTGGATGGCCGAGTGCTATAACCAAGAGCCGGCGTGCTGCCTTACGACAAGCGTACGACTACTATGATGCCGTCGTGAAAACAGATATATCAAGGGTTGATGAAGTGACAAGGAGCAGCGAACGTACCAAACTTCTGTTGCGTTCCTATGCCCGTTCGCAAGGAGGACAAGTGAGCTTGGGTGCCATTCGTCAAGACATGATGAAGAATGATGATGAGAGTTTGGCGGAAAGAACCGTTATGAGCTACATCGGTGCTCTCAAGAAGATTTTCGTCATTGAGGATATGCCTGCGTGGAATCCGAACCTGCGCAGTAAGACGGCAATCCGTTCTGCCGAAACCAGATATTTCGTGGACCCATCCATAGCGGCTGCCGCATTGGGATTGGGTCCCGATGACCTTCTCAACGACTTGGAGACCTTCGGTTTGCTCTTCGAGACGCTTTGTGTTCGCGATCTTCGAGTATATGCTGATGCGGTAGACGGCAATGTCTATCACTATCGTGACAAGAACGGATTGGAGTGCGATGCGGTGATTCATCTTCGCAATGGCTCATACGGACTTATTGAAATCAAGTTAGGCGGAGCGCAAGCGATAGAGAAAGGTGCGGCTACTCTGACGAGTCTTGCGTCCAAGATAGATACCACCAAGATGAAAGCCCCTGCTTTTATGATGGTGCTCACCGCTGTTGGCAATTATGCATATCAGCGTAAAGATGGAATTTATATAGTGCCAATAGGTTGTCTGAAAGACTGATATGGATGTCTTCGCTCAGTATACCTACTGAATACATCAAAACGAATGTAATGTCACACGGAATAACAATCAATAAGAACAGTCTTCTCGTTCTGTTAGCGTTCCTTTTTGGAATCTTTTACCGCACGGTTATAGGTTTGCAAGGGGTTGACCAAACGGATTTTGGCTTTTGCAACACGTTCTATCAGGTTCTTCTGCAACGCCCGGACGCCAACGTCTTCAACTTCATGTACTATCTCACGGGCATCTTGGGAGCCGGATGGGAGTGGTTGTTTGGCGGTTGTGGCGTGTTGGGCTTCAGACTTTTTGAGACGTTGACGCTCTCTGCGGCCATCTTTCTGCTCTATGCCACATTCCGACGGGGCATGTCCACTGGTGTGGCAGCGTTGGCCATACTGATGAGTTTCCTTTTTCCCACCATCGTCATCACGTTCCACTATGACACACTTACGTATCTGCTTGTGGCAGCTTCGGCGTTTTGCCTGAGCAAATCTGTCGGGTCGTGTCGCAAAGTGTGGCTTGTGCTTATGGGATTCTGCGTGGGCTTGTCGTTTTTTGCGCGCATTGTCAATCTCTCGATGCTTGCGGTGTTGCTCGTTCCCTTTGCGCTTTGGTTCCGAAGCGACCGCAGTGAGGTGTGGCGCAAGTCGGTTTTGCTCATGCTCGGAGTGTTGTTGGGCTGCGCTGCGGTGTTCGCCACAATGGCGTTGTTCGGCCATTTAGGTTACTTCCGTGACGGATTCTTCGAGGCGTTCTTCATGTTTGGCGACGATTCGGGCAGTCACTCTAAGGGCGAACTCTTTCTCCGCTACTTCATGAGCTATAAGAATCTGCTCGTTCAACTGGTCGTTGTCGCCGCTCTGTCGTGCCTCTTGTTGCGCTATAATCCTCGTTCTGCAAAGGGCGATGCGCTGAAATGGACACTGGCGTTCGCCTTGTTTGCGGTGCTGGCATTCACCAGTCAGCCCTATCTCACGCTGCTTGCCGTATGTCTGATGGGCATGGTTTATGGTTTGGCGCACCATGACGGCAAACTTAACGATGCACTCGTTCCGCTCTATCTCTTGGCTGCGGCGTTGGCGTTGCCGTTGGGAAGTGACATTGGTGTGCAGGGCTTGTTCAATTGGTACGCCGGTATGCTCGTTTTCCCGGCCTGTTGTCTGTGTCAGGACAAGGTGAACAAGCAACTTTTCCTCTGCGTATACTCCGCGATAGTTGCCGCCACGTTGCTGAAAACGGGCTTTAACTCTCCGTATGGCGACCAGGAAAGTCGCCCGATGGCTACGGTTCAGATAGCCGATGAACGGCTTAACGTATTTACAAACAAGGAAAAGTCTGACAATATTGGCAGTGCAATCAAGGCAATCAACACGTTTGCCACCGGCAACCGACTGTTGCTGCTCGTCAACCAGTATTCCGAACTTTATTATGCCACGCGCACCGTGCCGTTTCTCGGTCAGACGATAGCGGCAGCCTATAAAGGAACAACCCTACAACGCCGCTTGGCCGAGCGTACGGCGCACTTTGGCGAATACCCACTGGTCGGTTTCGTCAAGGGACTTGACGACGACGGTGGAAAACTCGTGGAGAATGACATCCGTCAATGGATGCTTGGCCGCGGATACGAGAAGGTCTACTCCGACAGTTTCATCGATTTGTACCTCACAACCGCCACTCCCGACAGATAGCACCGCACCGCTTTTTCGGCATAAGAGCATAGGTCGCAAATGCTCATAAATGCCCTCTTTGTAAACTTCTTTCAGTCCCTCTGTAGACGGATGCATAAGATTTGCCCGAAATATGCATAGGATTTGGGTGAAATATGCATAGGATTTGCCCCAAATCCTATGCATATTTGGGGCAAATCCTATGCATTTTTGAGCGCGTTGACTGTCAGTAAGTTGCAGAGTCAAATATTTTGCATTGAAAGGAGCGCAATCGGAGAACAATGTAAGATTATTTCTAATGCGGAAAATGGACGAAATGGTGAAGAATGTTGCGTAGATGTAGGAGGTACGCCGCCCTCGGCGTACCATTTGAACGCAGAGTGAGAGGTTGATACGATTTCGGGAACAAAGGTATAGATGAAGATGCCCCAAACAAGGAATTTCGCTTGATTCGTGTTGAGGCTTTGTGGTTGGTAGCTTATTATTATAACAGGAGTATACTTCTGTATTTATATTATATGTTTTGAGTATAAATATATTGATAATCAGCACGTTAAATGCGTGTTAAACATAGATATTTTGTCTTGGACTTATCTTTTTCGCATTAGCTTTGCACTCGAAATCAACACGGAAATATGATGAACATAATAGGCAATGCTACGCGAATAGGTGCATCGTTAAACGGTGTGCTTCCTCCACCGATGTTAGATGTTGCTCGTTTGTCTTCTTACGAGTTTCATGACGCTACTACCAATTTTGTCTATATCTCAGACAAATTGAAGGTGTACTACTCGGGAACATATAAACGGCTCATCAAGCTCTTTGGCGAGATGGATATAAATTGGGGCGAAGTAAAAGGTACGAAGGATATATGGATACGCGACTATATGCCAATTCAACTTTCCTGGAGCACTTTCCTGACTTACGACTACAATCCGGACTATCTGCAAAATACTGGTGACAAGTATCGCACAGATTCACGAACTATATATAAGAACGTGCTGAAAGAATGCTTCGGCAAACAATACAGTTGCCTCGATGCCGGCATAAAACTTGACGGCGGCAACTTCGTGTCGTGTGGACCTTATAGGCTTCTTGCCGACAAGGTTTTCCAAGAGAATGATAGAAAAGGCGAAAAGATGAAACGCTTTCTGAACATGATAGGTAGGTTTTATTTTGTCCCATTGCCTTGGAGCCGTGACAATTCCCAATCCTCCAATGCGGATGTATATGGTCATGCGGATGGAATTGTCAAATGGTGCGACGGTGGCACAGTTCTCATGTCGAACCTTCGCGACTCACATCCGAAAGATGCTCAATCCATTAAACAGCGATTGGAGAATATCGGATTCCATGTCGTTGAAATGCTATTCGATGTACCACGTCCTAACTATGATTACAATTGGGCATACATCAATTACCTCCAAGTGGGCAACAAGATTATAGTTCCGACTTTTGGTATTGCGGAAGACAAACAAGCCTTGCGCTATATCCGTGAAGCCAATCCCAACTGTACCGTTCGTGGGTTTCGTATGCGCAATATTGCCGACAACGGTGG
This sequence comes from Prevotella sp. CAG:1031, assembly GCA_963659575.1. Lineage (GTDB taxonomy): Bacteria > Bacteroidota > Bacteroidia > Bacteroidales > Bacteroidaceae > Prevotella. The sequence goes on along the minus strand of CAVKVO010000048.1, from coordinate 8,086 downwards.
CGCATTACACTGTATTACATGGAATATATACAGGGCAAAAGACTGACACGTGGATAATGAAAGACATGACAAATCGTTATATACAAAGCAAAAAGACTAAGAATATGAGCAAAAACATTATACTTCAGGGTTTGCAGAAGAATGCAACAGACTTTCTCACGAACCATTACTTGGTTGTAAATGGCATAGAGATATATCCAAAGGAAATAGAAGTTTACTACTATAAAGAAGGTGAGTTTGACGACAAGTATGTTCACAGAGATGTCTTGCAGGCAAATAGACCCAACAAGTTCTACGTCCACCGCAAAGGACGTGGCGGATGCGACTTTGTACAAAGCGACAGAGATGATGTCTATTATTCCTATCTTATTAGAAGTGTCGTAATCGGTGGTGAATTGTTTGTCGGCCCGATAAATTCTTACGAGGCGATATTGGCAAAGACAGGATTGTCAAAGGAACAATTAAACGAGGTTGATGTGACAGTCGCTACTTCTGATAAAGCTTTTGATGTACTAACTGACGTTCGAATCGGATTGAACCAAAATTCAGATATAGACCAATTCTATCTTGATGCAGAATTGAGGTTCATACTTCTTGACGAGAATTTCGAACCACGCAAAGGCAAGAAGCAGCACTACAAGAATAGGGAAAGAGCCTTCGTTAATACCATGCAGCGGAAACTGGCTGAGCAAACAATTACAAGAGATGAAGTTATATCTGAGGCAAAACGTTGTCTTAGATATGTTCCGAAAGTACTAAAGAGTTAGGAAGGGAATGGAAAACCGTGCGCTTCCTACTCGTAAAGGAAGCGCACGAGTGTGAACGGTTTGCCTCCAATCTTGGCGGCAATGCGAGGGAAACCGCTGTTATACATCTTGGGACTCTTCAGCAGATAGATGCTTTCCGCTCCGCTGAGGGCTATCAGGTCGGCGAAACTCTTGAGGTGAAGACGACTTTCGCCATTGTTTGACCAATCCATGTGTACCAGTTCGCCGGGAATACGGTGTATGTAAGAGGCACGTTGTGTGGCGTATTCGAGGAAACGGACACTCTCTGAGGTGAGCAAAACGGGCAACTTGACTCTTTGCGAACGATAAATCTTTTCTATTTCCGCAAAGGCTTTGTCCATCAAGTATTCCTGTTTTTCGGGCGAAAGCACTTCGTAGTCGCCCTCAACAAAGTCGCCGAGCAACTGCTGGAAGCGACAAACCACTGCTATATACTTGCCTCCAATCTCCTCTTTCACGGCTTTCACCGCAGCGTCAAGCTCTGGCGATAGGCGGAAAAGTTCGCGAAAAAGGGTGCCGTAGCTATCCTTGCCAACCAAATCAGCGTTGGTATAGACATGGATTTGGCGGAAATCGCGCTTGAAATTCTTCACAAACCAACGGCGTTGGAACGGCATTTCAACGTGAGTGCCGTTGGTGCCGCAAAACAAAGGCATGGCTTCCGCCTTGTTGTAACTGAGTTCTTCGGGACTAATGCGCCAATCTACCTCGTTGGGAAGGAGAAACTCCTCAAGGCAAAACGGCGACACGAAGTGTATCTTGAACCGCAATCCCATCGCTTTGCATACCGAATAGACCGAGACAATGCCCTTCAGACGGTCGCAAAGTCCACCGTGGTGCATGCGTCCGTCGGCCATGAACACCACTGTTTTGGGCGCGTCGCCGATAGTGGGTGCATCGTCAGTATAGTATTTCTCCACATATTTGCGCACCTCGCGCCGCCATTTGCCACGCTGTTTGAACAGGTTTTGAAACACGTTTTGTATGTCCTTGCCCACAACGTGGAACAGTCCTTCTTTGCCTTTTAGGAGTATCATGCGCTGAAAATGGAGAATTATCGGTCGGGAAAAAGTTTCTTTATGACGTTTGTCAGTCGGCGTTGCGTGTTCGATTTGTGTACATGAACACGCATGGACGACAAGTCTTCGGCCGCCAAGGCCGCCGTGGTCTGTTCCACACTGAGCCCTTTCATGTGGGCTTCGAGGAAGAATTTGCTTGCAAAGGCGTTCCATTCGTCCTTGTTGCCCCAGTAGTGGCCGATCCAAGGTTGGGCGGAAACGAGACCTAACCTTTCGTGTAGGGCAATCGAAAGCGAGTATTGCTCGATTACAACGCGCTCGGCACCGTCGTCGAGCATACCGTCGCAGATGGCCAAAGCCAAGGCTACCGTGGGCGCAACCTCGCCTTGAGGCATCGCAACCACGCCTGCGTTCCACATATCGTGCTGCTTGCCGATGGTCACTCCGGCGTATGTGCGTCCGTTCACGGTGTTCCACATCCGCAGCGACTTCGTTTTCATGTTGCTCGGATGCCCTTCGTCGAGGTGCATGAGTCCTTTGCCCTGTGCGAGTGTCGACTTTATGCCTTCGAGACCGCCTTTCAGAAAGGTGTCACTGTCCAAATAGAGCAACGCATCGTTGGGATAAAGGTTGGCCATACGCTCCATCGCCTTTATCTTCACGCGCCAGAAGAAGTGGTGCTTTCCCTCCCATTCGTCCAAGAGTTGCTCGGAAACGTGGTCGGTAGTCACTTGTTTCGTGTCAGCAAAGTCGGCGTAATATTCCGGAGCGGTGGTCATCACGCATATCCGGTCGCTGTCAGACAGGTGAGGAAGAAAGGTGTGTATGGCCAAATGCGCCTGAAGATGGTCGGACAAGCGTTTGCCGAAGACCAGAAAGAGTATGTTCATGGTGTGGTCACTTTATGTTTCTGAATAGCTCGTTGAACCGTCCGAACGACATGGCTTGCGCATCGGATGTTTCCATCCAGCACAGTGGCGTGTCGTGATACATCGCCGCAACGAGTGTGAATGTGCTTGGCGGTCCTATCAACCAGTCGCATTGCGAGAGCAGACACAGGTCTTCGCCCGGATTGCCCTGCGGAAAGCGCACGTCGATGTCGGGCAGATGCTCCGTGTAGTAAGCCTTGTTGAGCGTCGGGTCGTTGCCGCAGACGTATGCCACGATGCGCTTTTCGGGATGAAGTTCGGCAAAACGGCGGACGTAAGCCACATACACATCGTCGCCGAAGAAGTATTTTCCACCGTGCCAAGTGCGGTAGTCGCCGCGGCGAATGTGCAGTCCCAGTTTGATGGTCTGCCCATCGGCTGCTCCCATGTTGGCCAGTGCGGCATCGACAACGGTTTTGTCGAAAGCGAAAAGTTGGCGTATCTCGTCGATGTACTTGATGAAAAGGTCGTAGAAACGCACATACCAACCCTCAACAACAATGCTCTTGCCACTCTCCAGCAACGCCATCGCCTCGGGATTTCCGTCGGGATTGTGAAACGAAGCCACGGGCAACAGCCCTATTTTAGCGGCGTATTTCGCGAATAAATAAGTGGGGAAGTTGTGCCAAGGTGTATGGCAAATGTGGAAATACTGGTATTTGTAGCAGAAGCGTGTGGACACAGCGCGACGGCCATGCTCACGTGCCCAGGCGTAAACGTGGCCAAACTGAAGAATGTTGTTGCACAGTCGTCCCTTGTCTCTTGCGAATATCATGGACATACCTTAAATGAAATTCATCTTCTTTGTTTCCGGATCTATCACCTTTTCCCACTCTTCGCGTGTGCGTTTCCAGCGGTTGTGAGTCCAGAGCCAGAACGGAGGCTGACGCTGAATGGTCTTTTCCAGTTCGCGGAAGTAGAGTTCCGTGACACCAAACTCGGGCAACGACGCCGGAGAGTCGGTGAGCAGTTTGAACTCCGCCTGGTAGTAGCCACGCTTCACTCGCCTCATGTCGAGATAGTAAGCGTCGAAATCCATCTTGCGCACAATGCGTTCCGTGCCCGTGAGCACAGGCGTGTCGTGGTGAAGAAAGTCGGTCCAGTAGTGGATATTGTTCCAGAAAGGCACCTGGTCGGCAATGAATCCGATGACAACCTGCTTGCCCTCCTGACGGTATTTCACTATGCAGCGCAGCGTTTCGGCCATCGGGATGCTCACAGCACCGAACTTTCCCCTCAGTCGGAGGAATATCTTGTCGAACGCACGGTTCTCCAAAGCGTGGTAAATCTGGCCGCACACGGGTTTTTCGCCAACCCAAAGCGGCAGCGAAGTCACCCATTCCCAGTTGCAGTAGTGCCCGAGGTATATTGCGCATGAGCGTCCTTTGGCCACAGAGTTCATCACCTGTTCGGCGTTGACGAACTGCATGCGTCGGCGAATCTGCTTTTCGCTCATGGTGTAGAGCTTTACCGTTTCCACGAGATAGTCACAAAACCACGAGTAAAACTCCTTTTCAATCTTGCGCCGCTCACTTTCCGACTTCTCCGGAAAACTGTCGGCGAGGTGTTTCCGCACGAGTGGACGGCGGTAGCGCACCAAGTAGTATATAATAAGGTATAGGCCGTCGGACAGCAGATAGAGTATGCGGAGCGGCAGAAGCGACAGCATACGCAGTGCGGTTGAGGCCAAGTGATATATAAAATTCATTGTCGAAAGTCGCCTTTATATATATGTAGGCGGGCAAAAGCCGTTGCTTGCGGTTGCCCTTGGTTTACAAAGGTAATGGGAAAACGGCGTAATTCAAAAGAATAGGGGCGAATTTATGGCGTATAGTCCATAAATTCGCCCCTGCAATAGGGTTTTATGCGGGTTCGATACTTACTGTCTTTGCATATCGCTAAGCTTCTTGTAGTATCCGTCTTTGGCTATCAGTTCCTCGTGGGTGCCTTGTTCCACTATGCGTCCCTCGTGTATCACGCATATCTCGTCGGCACTCTTTATGGTGGAAAGCCTGTGGGCAATGGCCACGGTGGTGCGTGTTTTCATCAACCGTTCGAGCGCATCCTGCACCATTCGCTCGCTCTCGGTGTCGAGAGCCGATGTGGCTTCGTCGAGTATCAGTATCGGCGGATTCTTCAATATGGCTCGCGCAATGCTCACACGCTGCCTTTGACCACCCGACAAACGGCCTCCACGGTCGCCGATGTTGGTGTCGAAGCCCTGTTCCGAAGCCGTTATGAAGTCGTAGGCATTGGCTATTCGTGCCGCCTCCTCAATCTGCTCCTGTGTGGCGTCGGCCACTCCGAAGGCGATGTTCTTGCGGAAAGAGTCGTTGAAGAGTATTGCCTCTTGGTTCACGTTGCCTATCAGTTGGCGCAGGTCGTGTATGCCCAAGTCCTTAACGTTGATGCCATCGATGAGCACCTCGCCCTCCTGCACGTCGTAGTAGCGCGGAATGAGGTCGACGAGGGTCGACTTGCCACCTCCACTTTGACCCACAAGAGCCACAGTCTTGCCCTTTTCTATCACGAGATTGACATCGCGGAGCACCCATTTCTGGTCGTATTTGAACGACACGTGGCGGAACTCGATGCTGTGCTTAAACTCCTTTATGTGCGTGGGCTGCGCCTTTTCGCGTATCGGGTTTTCGGCTCTCAGTATCTTGTCCACGCGTTCCATCGACGCGAGACCCTTGGGTATGTTGTAGCCCGCACGGGAGAACTCCTTCAGAGGGTTGATGATGCTATAAAGGATTACGAGATAGTAGATGAAAGTGGGGCCCGACAGAGCGTAGTTGTTCAGCACGAGCATGCCGCCGAACCAAAGCACGATTACTATCATGACCGTTCCGAGAAACTCGCTCATGGGGTGAGCCATCTGCTGACGTATATTTACCCGCATGATGTTGTCGCGATAGGTTGAGTTGGTGCGGTCGAAACGGTCGTTCATCTTGCCTTCAGCGCAAAAGGCCTTGATGATGCGCAGTCCGCCGAGCGTCTCTTCCACCTGGCTCATGGTGTCGCTCCATAGTTCCTGTGCCTTTATTGAGTTCTGCTTCAGTTTGCGTCCCACATAGCCCATGAACCATCCCATCAGTGGAACTATGGCAAGTGTGAACAGCGTGAGTTGCCAACTGATGAACAACAGTGTGGAGAAATAAGCCACGATGAGCACAGGATTCTTGAAAAGCATGTCGAGCGACGACATTATCGAACTTTCTATCTCGCCCACATCGCCGCTCATGCGTGCGATGATGTCGCCCTTGCGCTCTTCGGAGAAGAATCCGAGAGGCAGCGACGTTATCTTTCGGTACAGTTGGTTGCGTATGTCGCGCACCACACCAGTGCGTATCGGGATGATTGTGGCCGACGAAAGGAAGTAGAAACTCGTCTTCAGGAATGTCGTTACGGCCAGGAAAATTCCGATGACGAGTAGGGTAGTGGTGGGTCCGACGTCGCTTATGAGCTGGTTGATGTAGTAGTTGAGATTGTTTGACAATACCTCCTTTATGTCTCCAGCGCCGTCGAGCGGCATCAGAGTAGTGACCGTATGCGCATGATTGGTCTTGAACAGTATTTGCAGTATGGGGATTATGGCTGCAAACGAGAATATGTTGAGCACAGCCGACAGCACGTTGAACACTATCGACAGCACCAGATATTTTTTGTAGGGCGGCACAAAGCGGCGCAGCACCTGTAGAAATTCCTTCATAAGCCTATTGCGTCAGTCTTTTGTCTTAGTGTCTTTGGCCGAAGCGGAGCCGTCTTTGACGTTCGAATCAGAACCTTCTTTATCCGAAGCGGAGCCGTTTTCCAGAGTCTCTTCCACTCCCATCAGTGTAGCAGAAGTAGAGTCTGTTATCCGCAGATGCACTGTTTCGCCGATGTGGTGACGACCTTTGTCGAACACAACCACCTTGTTTTGCTCCGTGCGTCCGAACAGTTGCTGGCGCGAACGCTTGCTGTAGCCTTCCACAAGCACGTCAAACTCCTTGCCCTCATCGCGCTTGTTCATCTTGGCGGACATCTCCGTTTGCAGACGAATGAGTTCGTTGAGGCGGCGAATCTTCACCTCTTCCGGCACGTCGTCGGGCAGATGCTTCGAGGCGTATGTGCCCGGACGCTCGCTATACTTGAACATGAAGGCAGAGTCGTAGCCCACTTCGCGCATCAGGTCGAGCGACATCTGGTGGTCTTCTTTCGTCTCACTGTGGTAGCCCACGAAAATGTCTGTGGAAAGTCCGCAGTCAGGCACTATGCGACGTATGGCTTCCACACGTCCGAGATACCACTCGCGGGTGTATTTGCGGTTCATCAGTTTCAGTATCCTGTCGCTTCCGCTCTGCACAGGCAGGTGTATGTGGCGGCAAACGTTGGGCGTTTCGGCAATCACGTGCAGCGTCTCGTCGCTCATGTCCTTGGGATGGCTCGTTGTGAAGCGCACCCGCATCTCCGGCACGGCCTCTGCCACAGTGCGCAGCAGCGTCGGGAAGTCCACAAGTGGGCCTTCGCCGCCGTTCTCTGTGGGGTCAAAGCGGTAGGAATTGACGTTCTGTCCCAGCAGAGTGACCTCCTTGAAACCGCGGTCGCGCAGGTCGCGCACCTCGCGCAGCACACTCTCTATGTCGCGACTGCGCTCACGTCCGCGTGTGTACGGCACTATGCAGTAGTGGCAGAAGTTGTTGCAACCGCGCATGATGCTCACAAAACCGCCTATCTTGGCTCCGTGCAACCTCTGCGGCACAATGTCGCGATAGGTTTCCGTGGTTGACAGTTCTATGTTGATGGCCTTGTTGCCCGTCTCAGCTGCGGCTATGAGTTCCGGCAGCGACAGATAGGCGTCGGGACCCGCCACGAGGTTGGCGTGGTGGTTGTCCATGAGGTCGTTTTTCACTCGCTCTGCCATGCATCCCAGCACGCCCAGTATCTGCGGTTTGCCCGTCTTCTTGCGCTCAGCGTTCAGACTGTCCAGTCGGTTGTATATCTTTTGCTCAGCGTTGTCGCGCACAGAGCATGTGTTGAGAAACACCGCGTCGGCGTCAGTCACCGCTTCGCACAGTTCGTATCCTGCCATCTGCATCACCGACGCAACCACTTCGCTGTCGGCCACGTTCATCTGGCAACCGTAGGTCTCTATAAAAAGTTTCTTCATTGTGCCTTTTTCGTATGCTGTCTGCCCGTGACGGCATCGTCAGGGCGCAGTTTGTCGGCTGCAAAATTAGCCAAAATTCCCCGAAATACAGGCCGTTTGCGGCAAAAACGAGTGCGGACGGCGGTGTCCTAAGTGACGTTAGCAATGTTCAAAAAATAACTTGAGCAAGTTTGTTGAATATGTCAATATCTGTTTTCT
>CAVKVO010000047.1:0-12903 GCA_963659575.1 Prevotella sp. CAG:1031 | reverse complement strand
CATCTCAAAAATATAAGCCGAAATCGTACCAATTTATTCTTTAACCGTCACTTATTTCGTATTTTTGCACACATACTATATTGCAGCCCATCCGGAAGTCCCACTTTTCGGATGCGGCGGACAACAAAATCGGCAAAAAAACGACAGCGATGTCATGGACACGACAGGAAAAAAGGACTTTGAACAGTTGTTCAGGAAGCACTATTCCCAATGCTACTTTCTTGCCTTTCGGCTGACCGGCGACGAAGAAGCGTCCAAGGACATCGTGGGCGAGAGTTTCGTGGCCTTGTGGAACAAGCGTTTCGATGTGGAAACGTCCAAGCACCTGGGCTATCTCCTGATAAGTGTGCGCAACAGTGCGGTCAACTGGCTCCGTCAACGAGGCAAAACAATGACCGTTGACAATTCTGTTCTCACCAATATCTCCGATGAATCCAACGAACAATGGTTGTTGCGCGAGCAGCGTATAGCCGCCGTAGAAGAAGTTGTCGGGCAGTTGCCCGAACGCACCCGTCATGTGCTTGAGCAGTGCTACTACAACCATCGTACCTATGCAGATGTTGCCGACGAACTTGGCATATCAACCAGTGGCGTGAAGAAGCACATCGTGAAGGCACTGGCCACGCTGCGTCAACATTTTAACACAGATAAACATCATCATGGTACCTAAATGGTGCCCCTTTTCGTCTTTTATTGAGAAACATCTGTAGAAAGCAGACCTTAAATCCCGTTATGACCAACCGGCAAAAACATATAAACGATTTGGACGAACTTCTCCCCAACGAGGACGAAGAAGCCATCATCAGCGAGGCCCTCGCTCGCATTCAAACCCCTCTACCTGATGTGAACGAAGCCTGGAAGCGGCTGGATGCAACCATCGATAGCGATGTCCATCTGCGCTCCCGTATGCTGCGATGGACGACTACGGCCTTGCTTGCGGCAGCGGTATGCGCAGGCCTCATCTTCCTGTTGCGTCCAAAATCGTCCTCAACCATAGCCGGACGCACCGTAATCTCCTATGAAGAGCAGCCCGACACCGCGGTGACAATCACCAAAAACAGTCAGGTGGCTGCCATAGACCGCTCAACTGTGACGTTCTCTTCCGCACAAAAAGACAACAGCGGCAGTGCAACCTGCTCAATGGTAGCCCTTAAAACACCACGCGGAAAGTGCTGCAACCTAACCCTGGCCGACGGCACTCGGGTGTGGCTCAACGCCGAAAGCGTGCTTGAGTTTCCCGAACAGTTCAACGGAAAGACACGCACGGTGTCGCTCACAGGTGAAGCCTACTTTGAAGTGGCTAAAGACGCACGCCATCCGTTTGTGGTGAAGAGTCCCTACTATACCGCCACGGTGCTCGGCACCAGTTTCAACGCCAAGGCATATTCAAAGCAGTCGGCGGAGATAGCCCTGGTGGAAGGCCGCGTAAGTGTGTGCGGAAAGGACGACCGCCACGGTGTGGTTCTGCATCCCGGAAACCTCATTACCTTCACTGAAGGCCACGGCCACAGTCTAAAAAACATCGACACCTATCCCTACACTCAGCGCAAGAGCGGACTTTTCTATTATGACAACACCTCGCTGCTCGACATAATGCTCGACCTTGCCCGATGGTACAACAAAACTGTGGTGTTTGAAAACGACCGGAGTATGTCCATGCGTCTGCACTTTGTGGCGGAACGCAAGGACGGCATAGCCGATGTTCTGCACGACTTGGGCGAACTTGCTGGCGTGGAAATCTCCGCAAACGAGCGCGAGATAGTCATACGATAGAGAGAAAAACAGTGATTTAGTGACCCAGGTTTCACACCAGTTATGGCAATGAAACGTCGCCGTGGCACATTGTGTCACGGCTTTCTTTTTATCTATAGAAGTTCCGTATTGTTATAAAAATGACACTCTTTTTTAATAAAAATATAGCAAAACGGTACCCATTTCGTTGTTTCGCCGTCTTTAATGATGGAAACGGATGCTAAAAGCGTACATAAAGCAAGCTGCATCCAACATCATTGAGAGAAACAAACCGAATGTTTAACGTAATAGTAAGTTATGGAAAAAGAAAGGCTCAAAACCGTACTACTTGCCTCCTTTGTCCTCTTGTTTGTACACGTGCAGACAGTTTGGGCACAGGGCAAGTTGGTATCGTTGAAGTGTGAGAACACGGCACTGACCGCCGCACTGTCGCAAGTGGAACGGCAGTCGGAGTATTACAAACTCAACTACAATTATGACGAACTCAGCAAACTGCGGGTTTCGCTGTCCGTCAGCGGTGTCACCGCCCCGGAAGCTGTGAGGAAACTGCTTGAAGGCCACCCCTACAGCGTAAACGTGAAGGGCAAGTTCATCAACATCAACCGTGGCGCGAAGTCGCAGCCCCAAGACGAAAACACAGCCACAGGCCGACTGTTTGACAAAAACGGCGACCCGCTGATAGGGGCAACGGTGAAGGAAGTGGGCACGCAAAACGCCACCGTGACCGACATGGACGGCAACTATGTGCTGCACAACGTCACTCCCGGAAGCACACTCGAATACTCCTATGTGGGCATGAAGACCTATCGCCGCAAGGCATCGGCAAAACGGGTGAACATATTCCTCGAAGACGACGCCACAACACTGGGCGACGTGGTGGTGACGGGTATGCAGAAGATGGACAAACGACTGTTTACCGGTTCTACCACCACCATTGACGCCTCCAAGGCGAAGCTCGACGGTGTGGCCGATATCAGCCGTTCGCTCGAAGGCCGTGCCGCCGGTGTGTCGGTTCAGAACGTTACGGGAACCTTCGGTACCGCTCCGCGCATACAGGTGCGTGGCGCCACATCCATATACGGCAATAGTCAGCCGCTGTGGATAGTGGATGGCGTGATTCAGGACAACGTTATCGAGGTGAACACCGACAACCTCTCATCCGGCAACGCCGAAACACTGCTCTCGTCAGCCATTGCCGGACTGAACGCCGACGACATTGAGAGCTTCCAGATACTGCGTGACGGTTCCGCCACATCTATATATGGTGCACGCGCAATGGCTGGCGTGATTGTCATAAACACCAAGAAAGGAAGTTCGGGCCGCACCAACGTCAACTACACGGGTGAGTTTACGGTACGCCTGAAGCCGAGCTATGACAACTTCAACATCATGAACTCGCAGGAACAGATGTCCGTCTACCAGGAGCTGCAAAAGAAAGGCTACATGAATCCTGCCGACGTGGCCAACGCGAGCCAGAGCGGTGTGTACGGAAAGCTGGCGCGACTGATTGCTTCAGGCGACGTGCTCAACACCGACGAGGGTCGCAACGCCTGGTTGCGCACACAGGAATACCGCAACACCGACTGGTTTGACCTGCTGTTTTCCAACAGTATCATGCAGAACCACTCGGTATCAATCTCAACGGGAACAGACAAGAGCCAGCACTACGCCTCGCTCAGTTTGATGGAAGACCCCGGATGGTACAAGCAGAGCAAGGTAAAACGATATACCGCAAACGTCAACTCTACCTTCATCTTCTCCGACAAACTGAAGATAAACCTCATCGGCAACGCCTCTACCCGCGAACAGAGAGCGCCCGGAACGCTCAGTTCGGAGGTAAACCTGGTGAGCGGAGAGGTGAGCCGCGCCTTTGACATCAACCCCTACTCCTACGCTTTGAACACATCGAGGGTGCTTGATCCCAGCGAATACTACACACGCAACTACACGTCGTTCAACATCTTCCACGAGTTGGAAAACAACTACATTGACCTCAACACCCATGAGTTTAAGATTCAGGGCATGCTCACCTACAAGCCGATAGCCGGACTGGAGTTCAACATACTGGGTGCGGTGAAACGTGCCAGCTCCACTTCGGAGCACAACGTGACGGAAAGCTCCAACCAGGCCAATGCCTACAGGGCCATGGACAACACCATCATACGCGACGCCAACCCGTATCTATGGACCGACCCGACCAATCCTTATGCGGTGCCGGTGAGCGTATTGCCCGAAGGCGGCATCTACGACATGACCACCTATCACATGAACTCGTGGGACTTCCGCGCCACGGTTAACTACAACAAGGTTTTCGCCAAGAAACACATCGTCAATCTCTTCGCCGGACTGGAGTCCAACGAGGTGAAGCGCAGCAGCGACTGGTCGCGCCAGTGGGGACGTGAATATGAGATGGGCAACATTGGCAAGTTTGACCCGTCGATGTTTGACAAACTCTCGCAGGAAGGTTCGGGCTACTACTCCATAAGCAACGGCCTGGAGCGCACCTCGGCCTATTTCGGCAACGCCACCTATTCTTATAAGGGACGCTACATCGTGAACGGAACTGTACGCTATGAGGGCACCAACACCTTGGGCAACGCTCGCGAAAGCCGCTGGTTGCCTACATGGAACATATCGGGAGCGTGGAACGCCCACGAGGAAAGCTGGTTCAAACAGTTCCAACCTTGGCTGAGCCACTTCACTCTCAAGGGTTCTTACTCGCTAACAGCCGACCGCGGTCCGTTTGACATATCCAATTCTGTGGCCATCATCAACAGCCAGATTGCCTGGCGACCATCAAGCAGCGACCAGGAAACGGCACTGTACATAACGCAACTCGGCAACTCGGAGCTGACCTATGAGAAGAAACACGAGCTCAGCCTCACCGCCGACATGGGTTTCATAAACAATCGCATCAACCTTGAGGTGAGCTGGTATGACCGCCGCAATTTCGACCTTATCGGTCCTATCACCGTACAGGGCGTGGGCGGCGAGATAGACAAGTACGGAAACATAGCCGACATGAAGTCGAGCGGCTTTGAATTGTCGCTGAACACGAAGAACATCAAGACCAAAGACTTCGAGTGGGGCACCACCTTCCTCTACTCGCACCAGCACAATGAGGTGACAAACCTGAAAAACACGTCGCGCATCATCGACCTTGTGCGTGGCAACGGCTTCGCTCTTGAGGGTTATCCAGTGCGTTCCATATTCAGCATACCGTTCAACAAGCTCACCAACGAGGGTCTGCCCACGTTCAAAGTGGCCGACGGCAAGATAACAACCGACGGCATCAACTTCCAGGAATATGCCGATTTGAGTTGGCTGAAGTATGAAGGCTCGTCCGATCCCACCGACTACGGTTCTCTGGAAAACACGTTTAGCTACAAGGGATTCCGCCTCAACGTGTTCGTTGTGTACTCTTTCGGCAACGTTGTGCGCCTCGACCCGGTGTTCTCCAACACCTACAGCGACATGACGGCCACGCCGCGCGAGTTCAACAACCGCTGGTCGTCGTCGGGTGAAGAGAATGTTACCACAGTGCCTGTGATACCTTCGCGCCGCCAGAACTTCCTCAATCCCAACCTGTCGGTGGCATACAACGCCTACAACTACAGCACCGAACGCATAGCCAAGGGCGATTTCGTGCGCATGAAGGAGATTTCGCTCGACTATACCTTCCACGGAAAGTGGATGGCAAAACTGGGCATGACCAACCTCAACCTGAAGATCCAGGCCACCAACCTCTTCCTTATCTATGCCGACAAGAAGCTCAACGGCAACGATCCGGAGTTCTTCAACACCGGCGGTGTGGCATCGCCAATGCCAAAACAATACACGTTTACCGCAAGAATAGGATTCTAAACAGAGAAGATTATGAAAAGACGAACATCAAACAAAGCATCATATCTGCTGGCAGGACTGCTGTCGGCCACGTCGCTCTGCTCTTGCAACGACTTTCTTGACGCCACTCCCGACAGCCGCATCACTGTGGATTCGGAAGAAAAGGTGAAGGCTCTGCTCACCACTGCCTACCCTACCGCATCGTATGTGAGGGTCACGGAGCTGGCTTCCGACAACGCCGACGACCTCAACGGTACTTCCAACGGCTATTACGACCGTTTTTCCGAGCAGTGTTTCCGCTGGCAGGAGGTGACAGAGCAGGACAACGAGAGTCCGCAGATGATTTGGCAGGACTATTATGCCGCCATTTCAGCCGCCAACCACGCTCTCAAGGCCATCGACAACATGGGCGGCGCCACCACGGAGACTCTCAAGGCCTATCGTGCCGAGGCTCTGCTCTGCCGTGCCTACGCCCATTTCATGCTGACAAACATCTTTTGTCTGAACTATTCCAAGGCACACAGTGCTACAGATGTGGGTATTCCCTACACCACCGAGCCTGAAACAACGCTCAATCCGAAGTATGAGCGCGGCACTGTGGCCGACGACTACGTCAAGATAGAGCGCGACCTGCAGGAGGGAATGAGCCTGATGAGCGACGGCATCTACAAGGTTCCGCGCTATCACTTCAACTCCAAGGCCGCCTACACGTTTGCTTCACGCTTCTATCTGTTCTACCAGAAGCCCGACAGTGTGATAAAGTATTCCACTCTGGCTCTTGGCAGCAATGCCGAAGAGATGATGCGCAACTACGACGCCATGGCTGACATGCCTACATACAACATGCAACCGCGCGCCCAGCAGTATGCCTCGTCTGACGAGCAGGCCAATTTCCTGCTCTGTCCGGTCTACTCCACCGACCAGTATTACTTCAGCGGTTACATGACGGGCAGCCGTTTCAACAACAATAGCTACATCGGTCAGGCCGAAGAGTTCTTCGCCACGCCGTGGGCACCCGAAAACGACATTGCTATGCAGTCGCAACAGTTGTTCAAGTTCTACTGGTTCTACAGCGCCACAGCCAACAAGTTTATGCTGGCCAAGACTCCGGCGTACTTTGAGGAGACCAACTCAAACACCCACACGGGCTATTACCGCACAGTGTTCGTAGCCTTCAAGTCGGAGGAAGCACTGCTCAACCGTGCCGAGGCGTATGCCATCAAGGGCGACAATGAGCGTTGTCTGGCCGACATCAACACATGGACGGGCAACTTTGTGGCCGACAGTGTGGAGTACAACACATACACTTATGACGAAAACTGGAACTATATCTACGCCACAGAGGCTTCCAACAACCACTTGACGATGGACATGATACGCCAGTGGGCTGAGAAATACGACTATTACCGTCCCGAAAAGCCCACTCCACGCAAGCATCTGCATCCGGAATGGATCAACTTGACCGAGGGCAGCGACCAGGAAAATCTCATTCAGACATTGCTTCTCATCCGCCGCATAGAGTTTCTGCATGAGGGCATGCGATGGTTTGACATCAAACGCTACGGCATGAAGATATACCGCCGACTCATAATCACTTCGCTCAATGCGCTGGAACTGACCGACAGTATGGAATATCGTGACCCGCGCCAGGCCGTGCAGATACCGTTTGAGGTGCGTTCGGCAGGTTTGCAGCCCAATCCAACCACCACTGCGACGGGCAAAACAGACTATTCGCTGTGGCAGCCGTCGGACTTGAAAAGTCTGGAAATCAAGAAATAACAGAATGGACTAAAACGACAGAACAATGAAAACAAGACATTTTCTTTTTGCCATATTGGCCTTTGCAGGACTCGCACTCACTTCCTGCAGCAAGGACGACGACCCTGATTCAGGTCTCAGCGTAATCAAGGACAGCCAGACTCCGCAGAACGCTCTCGACCGTTGGCTCTACAAAAACTATGTGGTACCGTACAATGTTGAACTTCGCTACCGTTGGGAAGACAACGAAACGAGCATGGACTACATCCTTGTGCCGCCAAAAATGAAGACGGCCATACGCATGGCCCGGCTGCTGAAGTACATCTGTTTCGACTCTTTCGACGAGGTGACGGGCAGCACGCAGTTCATACGTTCCTACTTCCCCAAGCTGGTTCACCTCGTGGGCAACCCCGGATGGAACACCAACGGCAGCGTGACCCTGGGAAGTTCGGAGGGCGGATACAAGATTAACCTGTGGTATGTGAACCATCTCGACGATGTGATATATGAGAACTGGGTGCCCAAGGACAGTGTGATACGCAACCGGGCAGAGCTCAATTCCACGTATTTCCATACCATCATCCACGAGTTTGGTCATACTTTCCACCAAAAGGTGGCCTACACAACCGAGTTCAACCAGATAACCGGCACCAACTATCTGGGCGGAATGTGGACTTCGGAGTTTTCCGCAGAGGACGACCCGCAGATATACGCTCTCGGTTTCGTCACCGCTTACGCCTCATACAGTGCCGACGAGGACTTTGCCGAGGTGTTCGCTTCTTATGTCTGCGACAGCGACGAGGAGTTTCAGACCAAGATTGACAAGGCCGGAACATCGGGCAAAGCGAAGATTAACCAGAAGCTGCGCATCGTGAAGGCGTATTTCAAGGAAAACTGGAAACTCGATATCGAGGCTCTGCACAATGCCGTACAGAAGCGCGAGGCCAATCTTGCCGACATGGACTTCGACGACATAAGTCTGTAAACTAACAAAAAGGAAAAACTATGAACAGCAACATTATAAGAAACGGTTTGCTGGCCTTGGTGGCAGCAACCGCCGTGACATCCTGCCAGATGAAAGAGGACAACCTGTTCGCTGTTGACCCGGCCACACGCCAGGACAACTGGATGGCGGAGTATCGCAGGGTGTTCAACAACAACGAATACGGATGGGCACTATACACAGACAACCCTACATTCGGCCGGCATCCTGCCGTATACACCTATGCCGTGAAGTTCGACCAGCAGAACTGCACCTTCTACAAGTCGTCTTCCACAATGTATCTGCCCGGTGTTTCCTCACTGGACAGTGTGGTGAGCCAGTATTCGTTCAAGATGGACGACGGCGTCGTGCTCTCATTCGACACCTACAATGACTTCTTCCACTACTACGCCGACCAGTCGCAATACTTCGCGCAGGATCTTCAGGCCGATTTCGAATTCTGTCTTGACCGCTATTCGGCCAACGAAGACACCATCTTCGGACGTGGAAAGACCAAGCAGCTGCCTTTCTTCATGGTAAAAATGAAGACTACACCAGAGGAATATCAGCGACTTTCCGACGAAATCAGTTCCTATACGGCCTACAACTGCGTGATGATCTGCGCCGGCGACACTCTCCAAGCCAGCTTCCTCAGTGGCTATCACAATCTCTTGGTGTATTTCCCCGACTCTGTGGGCGGTGATGACGTGGAGCACATGTACTCCTACGGCAACCTGACCAACGGTATCTATCTCATGGAAAACTTCAAGTACAAGGGGAACACTGTAGTGGAAATGAACCTCAACCGTGAAACAGGTGAGTTTGTGGATAGCCTTACCGGAGCTAAAATCGGCCCGAAACCTTTGGCAGACTATCTCTACTATGACGACAGCGACGACAACTGGTTCTTCGGCTACAGCGGTCTTGGTTCGTGGACAAAGACACAGTGGGACGAAATGCGCACAGACATGACTGCCAGCGGTAAGTTCAATCCTGACAATTTCCACAACATCACGCTGCAAAACGAGGGCGACGGCCAGGTAGTGATGATAATAAACGAATGGTACAACAGCGAAGTTCACTTCCACATGGAGATGAAGCGCGTGAGCGAAAACGAATTGGCCTTCCGCTACACGGGTATGGAAATGAGCAACTACGACTTCAGCTTCTACGATGCCGGAATGAAACACGTCGTGGATGCCTTTGCAAAGAAGGACACGTGGACTACCTACCGCATAACCTATAAGGAAGGTAACGCCATGAACCCCTCGGGCTTGATTTTCACCGACGAGTCCAATCCAGACAACAGCTACTACTTTGAACCCAACTTCCGCTATTATCACGACAGCATTTGGGATTAAGTTGGGTTCTATAAATTACCATCGTAACGTTATCAACGTTTGGGCGGCGTGGCGTTCTGCATACAGTTTTGCAGCGCCTCGCCGCCCTTCTTTTACGAGGCTACGCCTCTAAGCTGCGCCCTGTTTCTGCCCATACAAAGAGCAGGTGCCGAACGATTTGTCTTGTCATTCGACACCTGCTCTTGGGGTATTGATTCGCTCAGTACGAGCTTTCGTCACTTCAGTTTGTTGATGGTCTTATATGTCTTTCCGTCCACCTTTATTACATACAGTCCGGCGGGAAGGGCGCTCAAGTCAGGCTCACACCCATACTGTTTGTCCAGAAGCACGCCCGACGACGTATAGATACTTATGCATTTCGCTGTCGCCGCTTTACTGCTTACGGTTATTCCCGATGACGGCTGCACGGTAAACTTGGCAATTCCGTCGATGCCGTTCTCATCGCAAAGAGAATTCCAATTGCCGCTATTACTCGACTTGTAATACAGCATGGCAGTATACGTGGCACCAGCTTTCAGCTTTTGGCTCGCACCTGCAAGCTCGACTGTAGCTGAGTCGCCTTTCGATATGTCCAGCAAAGACACAAGATAGTCTACCACCATATATGTCGAATCGCAAAAAATCACAGCAACCTTGCCGTTGAAATCGTTTTCTGCACACTTCACCGTAGCGGTTATTTGCAGATTTTCGGGGTCAACGCCATTCTCTTGGCCGTTCACAACCATCGGTTTTGTGAGCGTCAGCACCGCTCGTGACTCTTCTGCCATATCAAAAGAACTAATAGAGCTTATTCTTCTATTTTCATAGTTCATAATA
Source organism: Prevotella sp. CAG:1031 (assembly GCA_963659575.1). Lineage (GTDB taxonomy): Bacteria > Bacteroidota > Bacteroidia > Bacteroidales > Bacteroidaceae > Prevotella. The sequence goes on along the minus strand of CAVKVO010000047.1, from coordinate 2,391 downwards.
GCAACGATGTAGCTCGCCGCACTGTCAGGCGCTGTACATTCGATTGTCACCGTCTGTTTGCCACCATTGGGCAAATTTACCTTTGCACGTCCTAACGTTCCGAGAATATATCCGTAGACATTATCCGCATATATTACGTTTATCGGTGCGCAATAGCTGCCATTAGCGCACTCAACATCAGCGGTAATACTGAACTTGTCACCAGCGTTTGGTGTTGCCGTCCACGTATAGTTGGTCACATTAAGGGTACCTGTGGGTTCCGTTATCACAGTTACAGGCACGCCTTCATCCACATTATAGACTCCACCGTCAATCACCTGGAACACATGAAGAGTATAGTCACCGGCTGTAGGAGCGGTTAACGCTACGGAATAAGTCTGCGTCTCGCCTGCTGATTGGTCGCAGAAGAACCAGTTATAGGTACTTATTTTATAACCATTCGACAGTCCCAAGAGCAAAGAACCACTATATCCTTTGTCGGGACATGTGATTTTCACCTTGCTACTAAACTTTTGATTCTCCAGAACGCAATCGCCTGACGCAGGAGTCAAAACAGTTACACTAACGTCTCCTTGCTCGTGTGTCGTGTCGCTGAACTTTATGGAGTCGCCCTTCACCGTGGCTACAAACGAATAAACGCCTGTGTTCCTCAGGTGTCTCATATCATACCATCTGCCGGTTGACTCGTCTCTGTATGCAGGATATACTCCATACACACCGTCTTTATCGGGGAATGAAGCCAGATCCATTGTGTAGACAACATTGGCAGCATATTCGTCGAAAGACAATCGGACAGTTGTCGTTGTGGGGATATACACTGCGTTGCTGTCGCTGTCCACAACCTTGAATCCTACTGTTATGTCTGTAGGATGAAATCCTAAAGAATGTATCGCTCCTGATCCCTTGATTGTGACAGAACCACTACGCAGCACCTCTTTCGACTCTATGTGCAGAGGATTGCTAAGGACAACGTTCGGCACTTTCTCTGTTGCGTTGTGCTGCATGCCGATAAGAACCTGCTGTGACAGGGCGTATCCCTCGGAACTTCCTCCATATCCCTGCTGTTCTCCAGGGTCAAGCACAGTAAGCAGGAAGTAGCCGTCGGCATATCCGCTCCATCCCCAGTTGAAATGAAAGAATCCGTCGCCAAGGTAGCCGTCGCAGACAAAGGCATGCCCGGCCGACTTATTTGAACCAATATAATAGACTGGTCGGGATTCAGCCAATTCATTATAAATCATTCTGTTCCACTCGTCCTTACTGTAATATTCGCGGTTTTGGTATGATGTTCCGTTGCCGTAACCCAAATTGTCAATCAGTCCCTGTCTTGCTCCAAAAAGGGTTGAACCGCTTGCGCTCGTACCAAAACCCGTCTGCATGGCATATCCTGCATCCGCCATGAGCAAGGCAACGGCATCCTGCGACTCCTGACTACTTGTGTAGTCGTAGGTGTCGGTCATAGCGTCGTAGTTATATACATTTTCGCTGAAGTCCCTCGTCAAGACAGTGCCTGTTGTTGTCCATGTATACGAGATGGATCCAGTGCCATGCTCCGGCCAACGGTGGTAGCGCATTATCTGAGCCAGGGCCGTAGCCATACATCCTGTCAGGCAAGGGATTCCGTCAATCTCAGGACACATGTTGTTGTATGGAGCGCCCTGATTCCATTTACTTGTTATCATCGGCTCTATTGGCGCAAAGTCGTTGCCGGCCACTGTGTCGCTACCTACAAGCGAAAAACCTGACTTGCGTTTAGGCATCTTCGCGGCCAATTCCACCTGACGGTCATATTCGCTAAGCCACATACGGGCGTTGTCGGGCAGTTTGGATAAATCAAAAGTGCCATTGTCCGAATATCCAAGCACAGCATTCTCCACATTGTCGTCGGCAGCCACAAGAATGAATCCTCCGTCTGTGCCGATGTTATAGGCATAATAGCCCTTGGAAACGGTAGCAAGTTTTAATTGTGCACCAGCCGCCTGCGCCTTACGCATAGCGCTGTTGCCGGCTATAAACTTCGACGCGATGCTATGGGCAGCGTCTTCTGACACCTTGTCTGCCATTGCATTACAAGCAAACATGGCGCATAGTCCAATCAAAAGTAATCGTATGTTCTTGGTAATCATATAAATGTATTGATAAATCGTTATTACCCGTTTCAGATAGAGCCGAAGCTTGTCTTATATAAAGACAATGCAAAGATAGTATAATATTTCTTAACAACAAGATTGCTTACGAAAAAACAATACAGTTTTGAACTTTAGCGCCATTCATTCGAATGATGCGGCGAGGGCGCCGTATCAATTATTAACGACAATAGAGACAATAAGAGACAACTCTTTTAATAAAACGCCTAAAACAAATAAAACGAGGCTACGCCTCTGAGCTGCG
>CAVKVO010000046.1:0-13038 GCA_963659575.1 Prevotella sp. CAG:1031 | reverse complement strand
TGACATCCACCCAAACATTCTTCCCACAGACCAATACATCCACGCCGAAGATTTACCCTCGTTTTACAATAAAACGAGCGTTCAAGGCGCAAAAAACGCCGGTTTCAACGGAAATAAGGGATATGGCTTAGGTAGCGAAAACAATATTCCCAATAATGCGAACGGCAGCGTCTCCAATGTCGAAGACAATGTTTATAACGTTGAATACAATGTTTCTGCCGATGCGAACAGTAGCGTTTCCAACGTTGAAGACAATGTTCCCAACGGCATAATTGTGGACTTCCGTGATGCCATTGACCCCAAGCATCCGCAGGAAGACCTTGACTTCGTTCCCAAAAACTATTATCAAGTGTATGCCGGCAAGCACGGTTTCCTTCCAAATCTCAGCGTGCTTGACCTCCTTTTCAATATGGGTCCCGAAGGAATCTTCTATCTTTAGAAACGTTTTGTCGGATGCCCGACAGTGTTTTGTCAAGCATCCGACAATATTTTTTTTATCGCTAAAACAACGATTTTGCGCCATTTCAACGAGATAAGGTCTCCGTTGAAATGGCGCAAAAAGTTTGATTACAGCTTCATACTCTCGCCGAAAGCCTTGTCGATGGAGTTGCTTATGCTCTTGCAACAGTTGGCGGAGAAGAGCTGGGCGTAATGGATAAGGTCGTCCCACTGCTCTTCGGAGAGTCCGCGCTCCATGTCGTCGCGCGTTATACCGTTCTTTATTATGCCGTAAACGAAGCCTGCATTGAAGTTGTCACCGGCACCTATGGTGCTCACGGTGTTGGTTTCAATCACGGGATACTGCTTGTTCAGCCCGTTTTCTGCCCTCAGTTCCACCGGATTGCTGCCCTGCGTGTAGATGAATTTCTTCGTGTAAAAAGCTATTTCGCTGCGGTAAACGGTGTCGGGAGTGTCCTTTTTGAACATCACACTGAAGTCTTCCTTGCTGCCGCGCACCACATCAGCATACTCAAGGTTCTCAAGTATGTTGGGCATAACCTTTATCACCTCGTCCTTGTGCGACGATCTGAAGTTCACATCATAGTAAAGTATCGCGCCTTTGTTGCGTGCGTGCTCAAGAAAACCCTGCACCTGGAGCCTTATGGCGGGGTTTACGGCATAGTAGGAGCCGAACATCACCACGTCGTCGCGCTCTACGTTTGGGTAAGAAAAGTCGAGTTGGTCGTGCGGATGGTCCTTATAAAAGATGTATTCAGCATCGTTCGACTCGTTGAGAAAGGCCAGTGACACCGGCGACTTGCTGTTGGGATAAACGTTTATGCCGTCGCTGTTCACTCCGTTGTCCTGGAGAAATTTTACTATGTTGCGCCCTATGCGGTCGTTTCCGGCCTCACTGATGAACATGGTTGGCACTCCGGCGCGTCCCAGTGATATTATTCCGTTGAACACGGAACCTCCCGGCACTGCCCCGACGGGCTGGTCGTTCTTGAAAATTATGTCGAGCACCGTTTCTCCGATGCCTATTACTTTGCGCATTTTATGTTTCTTTTTGTGGTTGATTGGTGAGTTTGCGTAGATTGTTTATACTCTTTGCCCCTGTTTTTCGAGAAACATATACAGAGCCTGGCGTATGGAGCGCAGTCCGAACTGTTCGGTGCGTATGTCCTTGATGGGCACCCACATGCACTCGGCGGCATCGTCGGCGGCCACGGGAGTCTCGTTGGAGTCTATCGTGCAACTGAAAAACATGTCCAACGTGCGTATGTCCAAACCCGAATAGCGGTAGATGTTGGGCAGGGAAAACAGATATTCGGCCTTAGTCACAGTCAGTCCCGTTTCCTCTTTCACCTCGCGTGCAATGGCCTCCTCGGCAGTTTCGTCCATGTCGGCAAAGCCTCCGGGCAGGTCGAGCGTGCCTTTAGCCGGCTCTTTGCCCCTGCGCTCCACGAGCAGTTCGCCCTTGCTGTTCACAATGAAAGCCGCTGTGGCTGCGCCGGGATTCATGAAAAACTCGAAACCGCAGTTTTCGCACTTTCTGCTCTTGACACTGTTTACTTCAAAATGTTTGCTTCCGCACATCGGGCAGTAGCCGAATTTCTCTAAAGGGTGCATATCTTCTTTGTCTATTTTGTTGCGTTTTGCCTCCTTCACGCCTTATTTTTCACCATTTCATCGGAAATTGCGTGTGGATGAAAAGTCCTTTGCCGACGCATCGGAAAGGAGTCTTTGCAGGCGTAATTTGCTGCAATATTACTAAAAAAGATTTATCTTTGCAACATAGCTCGGCCATTTTCTGTGACCACGGCGTGGCACTGGCGGTGAACCGACATTCTTTCAAAAACTACAAACCAACGAATAAGAGCGATTTTTATGAAGAAAACATTGTTGCTGCTTGCCTTTCTGTTGATGGCAGGCGTGAGAGTATTGGCTGGAAACCCTGTGGAAATATTGTTGTGGCCGTCGGGCGCACCGCACGACAACGGGCATGCCAACGACACTGCAAAGGTGATTGTGTATCTCCCCGAGGCCGCCAAGGCCACCGGACGTGCCGTGGTGATATGTCCCGGCGGTGCCTACGCGATGTTGGCCATGGGACATGAGGGGTGTGACTGGGCCACATTCTTCAATTCGCAGGGCATTGCGGCCATCGTGTTGAAGTATCGTATGCCGTGGGGAAACTACAATGTGCCCATCGAAGACGCTGAGGAAGCCATGCGCCTTGTGCGCCGCAACGCCGCCACATGGAATATCAATCCCAAGCAAGTGGGCATAATGGGTTCGTCGGCCGGCGGTCATCTGGCTTCAACCATAGCCACTCTGTCCACTGGCGACGCCGCTCCAAACTTCCAGATACTGTTCTATCCCGTGATAAACATGGAACCGAGCCTGGCTAGAGTGGTGCACGACAACTTCCTTGGAAAACATCCTTCCAAGAAGGACGTAAAGAAATACAGCACCGACCTGCAGGTTTCGCGCGTCACTCCGAGAGCTTTCATCGCCCTAAGCGACGACGACCACGTGGTTTTGCCGGCGCACGGAGCCAACTATTACATGCAGTGCTACCGCCACGATGTGCCTGCAGCCCTTCACATCTATCCCTCTGGCGGCCACGGTTGGGGCATCCGTCCGGACTTTGCCTATCACATCGAGATGCTGCTCGACCTGAAAGCCTGGCTGAACAGCTTTTAATCATGGTTCTGAAAACTTAGCTTATGGCCTTGCAAAATATGCTCTTGCAAGGTCATAAGCCCCCCCCCCTTATTTGAAAACAGACGAAAAACCGTAAGCAAAACGCATTCTTTTGCTTACGGTTTCTTTTGTGGAAAGAAATATCAAGCGATACAGTAAGCAAAAACAAGCATTATGATTACAGAGTGAAAGTGGCCCATTTACGCATCGTAAGTGGCCCACTTTTGACCCGTAAGTGGGCCAGTTATGCATGCTAAGTGGCATAGTTAGCAACGCGAAAGAGACGAAAACATCCCCAAAGATGCGCCGTCAAGGTCGCAAAACCCACTATATACATTATTATATATGCTATTAAAATCGCACTAAGTCGTTTTTTAACCGCAACTTATTATTGCCAACTCGAATATAATTCTTAACTTTGCGGCCTAAATTACGGCAAAAGACATGGAACTAAACGCATTGACAGCCGTATCGCCAATCGACGGCCGGTACAGGGGAAAAACAGAACCTCTCGCAGAGTATTTCTCGGAATACGCTCTCGTACGCTATCGCGTGAGAGTGGAGATTGAGTATTTCATAACGCTGTGCGAACTGCCGCTGCCGCAGTTGGCAGACTTCGACCACAGCCTTTTCGACTCCTTGCGCGGCATATACCGCAACTTCAGCGTGGCCGACGCGCAGAGAGTGAAGGACATTGAGAAGGTGACCAACCACGATGTCAAGGCGGTGGAATACTTCATCAAGGAGGAACTCGACAAAATCGGTGGATTTGACGCCTACAAGGAGTTCATCCACTTCGGCCTTACGTCGCAGGACATCAACAACACGAGCGTGCCTCTGTCGATAAAGGAAGCTCTTGAGGGAGTGTACTATCCCGTTGTGGAGCAACTGATTGAGCAACTGCGCACATACGCCGAGGAGTGGAAGAACGTGCCCATGCTCGCCAAGACCCACGGTCAGCCGGCTTCACCTACGCGTCTGGGCAAGGAGATAATGGTATACGTATACCGTCTGGAGCAGCAGCTCGACTCGCTGAAGAAAACTCCGATTACGGCGAAGTTCGGAGGAGCCACCGGCAACTTCAATGCGCATCACGTGGCCTATCCGCAGTATGACTGGCGCGAGTTTGGCAACCGCTTCGTGAGCGAAAAACTCGGTTTGCAGCGCGAACAGTACACCACTCAGATAAGCAACTACGACTTCCTCGGAGCGCTGTTTGACGCCATGCGCCGCATAAACACCATCGTGATCGACCTCGACCGCGACTTCTGGATGTATATCTCCATGGAATACTTCAAGCAGAAGATAAAGGCAGGTGAGGTAGGTTCGAGCGCAATGCCGCACAAGGTGAACCCCATTGACTACGAAAACAGCGAGGGCAACCTCGGACTGGCCAACGCCATACTGCAGTTCCTCGCACAAAAACTGCCCGTGAGCCGTCTGCAGCGCGACCTGACCGACTCTACCGTGCTGCGCAATGTGGGTGTGCCCATGGGACACAGCCTGATAGCGTTCCAAAGCACACTGAAGGGACTCGGCAAACTGATACTCAACGAGGCTAAGGTGGCCGAAGACCTCGACAACACATGGGCTGTGGTGGCCGAAGCCATACAGACCATACTGCGTCGCGAGGCTTATCCGCACCCCTATGAGGCTCTCAAGGCTCTCACACGCACCAACACGGCTATGACGGAAGAGACCATACACGACTTTATCAAGGGTCTCAACGTGAGCGACAGCGTAAAGGCCGAACTGATGGCCATCACGCCGCACAACTATACCGGAATCTAAAAAACACAGAAAGGGCAGACCATACATATATAATATGGACGCACGAGGAGTCTCCGGTCTGCAAGACTCGCCGTCCGCAAATACTCTCTGGAAGTGGGAAATATAAGAACTGAATTATAAACCCACATTAAAAAACTGCCCGGAAGATGGGCTTAGGCAATCATTAATCAAAAACAAAAAACATAGCCGTGAGGCTTTAACGAGAAAAAGGAGAACACTATGGATTTGGAAAACGAACAGACACAGGAAGGACAGTCTATTGAAAGGAACGCCGGCAGCCGGGATGGCTACCAGCAGTCGAACCATTCAGAAGGAAATTACTCAAACTTCAGACCGGCAGGACGCTCTCCGCGTCCGCGCATCCACAGTCCGCGCCCATACGGCGACCAGGACAAGGGCTACTACTCAAAGGGCGGCAACGACGAAGGCGGCTTCCGTCCCGAAGGCTTTGGAGCAAATCTGCAAGGCGGTGCGCCACGACAAGGCGGCTATCGTCCACGCTATAACAACAACGATGGTGGCTATCAGCAGCGCGGTGGCTACGGCGACCGTCAGCAGGGCGGCTATCGTCCCCGTTACAACAACAATGGCGGCGACGGCGAACAGGGTGGCTACCAGCAGCAAGGCGGCTATCAGCAGCGCGGAGGTTACAACAACCGTGGTGGCTATCGTCCCCGTTACAACAACAACGATGGCGGCTATCAGCAGCGCGGTGGCTACGGCGACCGTCAGCAAGGCGGCTATCGTCCCCGTTACAACAACAACGGTGATGGCGAACAGGGCGGATACCAGCAGCAGGGTGGCTATCAGCAGCGCGGAGGCTACAACAACCGTGGCGGCTATCAGCAGCGTGGCGGTTACAACAACCGCGGTGGCTATCAGCAGCGTGGCGGCTACAACAACAATCGCGGTGGCGGCTATCGTCAGCACTCGGCCGACTACGACCCGAATGCAAAGTACAGTCTGAAGAAACGCATAGAATATAAGGAGGAGCATCACGATCCCAACGAGCCGATACGTCTCAACAAGTTCCTCGCCAACGCCGGCGTTTGCAGTCGCCGTGAGGCCGATACGTTCATACAGGCAGGTGTGGTGACGGTCAACGGTGAGGTTGTTACCGAATTGGGAACAAAGATTATCCGCACCGACGAGGTGAAGTTCCACGACGAACCGGTGAAGATAGAGAAGAAGGTGTACGTGTTGCTCAACAAACCCAAGGACTACGTGACCACAAGCGACGATCCGCAGCACCGCAAGACGGTGATGGACCTGGTGAAGGACGCCTGCACGGAGCGCATATATCCCGTGGGACGCCTTGACCGCAACACCACCGGTGTGCTTCTCTTGACCAACGACGGCGACTTGGCCAGCAAGCTGACACACCCGAAGTTCCTCAAGAAGAAGATCTACCACGTGTTCCTCGACCACAACATCACCGCTCACGACCTGCAACAGATACGCGACGGTATAATGCTTGAGGACGGAGAGATAAAGGCCGACGCCGTTGAATACTCCGATCCTGACGACAAGAAGCAGGTGGGCATAGAGATACACAGCGGAAAGAACCGCATCGTGCGCCGTATATTCGAGAGCCTGGGCTACAAAGTGACCAAGCTCGACCGCGTGCAGTTTGCCGGTTTGACCAAGAAAAACGTGCGTCGCGGCGACTGGCGTTACCTCACAGAGGAAGAAGTTGACCGTCTGCGCATGGGAGCTTACGAGTAAAGACATACAAACAACAGGCATAAAGACACGGGGACACATAGAAGGGAAAACGCAAACGACGAGCCTCTGTGTGTCCCCGTGCTTTTTGCATTATAGGGTGGCACGGTAAAACGCCACCGAAACAGACACAAAAAGCATTGAAGACAATGGAAAAATTGAGAAGAACCAAGGTGGCCGACGTTCTGAAGCGCACAGACTTCGGTGCAACAGTTAACGTCCGCGGATGGGTGCGCACTCACCGCAGCAGCAAGGCCGTTGATTTTATAGCGCTCAACGACGGCTCAACGATAAAGAATGTGCAGGTTGTGGTAGACCCGACAGCCTTCGACGCTGATTTGCTCAAGCAGATTACAACCGGATCGTGCATCAGTGTCAACGGCGTTCTCGTGGAGAGCCAGGGCGCAGGACAGTCGGTGGAGCTGCAGTGCAAGGAGATTGAGCTGTACGGCACATGCGGAAGCGACTATCCGATGCAGAAGAAAGGACAGAGCTTCGAGTATATGAGGCAGTACGCCCACATGCGTTTGCGCACAAACACGTTCGGTGCTGTGATGCGCATACGCCACAACATGGCCATAGCCATACACCAATACTTCCACGAGCACGGCTTCTTCTACTTCCATACACCGCTCATCACCGCCAGCGACTGCGAAGGTGCAGGTCAGATGTTCCAGGTTACAACGAAGAATCTCTACGACCTGAAGAAGGACAAGGACGGCAAAATCATCTACGACGACGACTTCTTCGGCAAGCAGACATCGCTCACCGTGAGCGGACAGCTTGAGGGAGAGCTTGGAGCCACGGCCTTGGGAGCCATCTATACGTTCGGTCCCACGTTCCGTGCGGAGAACTCCAACACTCCAAGACACCTCGCTGAGTTCTGGATGATAGAGCCTGAGGTGGCGTTTATCGACATGAACGACCTCATGGACCTTGAGGAAGACTTCATCAAATACTGCGTTCGCTGGGCGTTGGACAACTGCCAGGACGACCTGGAGTTCCTCAACAAGATGATAGACAAGACGCTCATCGAGCGCTTGAACCACGTTGTGAGCGAGGATTTCGTGCGCCTGCCCTACACCGAAGGCATCAAGATACTCGAAAAGGCTGTTGCCGACGGCCACAAGTTTGAGTTCCCCGTAAGCTGGGGCATGGACTTGGCCAGCGAGCACGAGCGTTTCCTCGTGGAAGAGCACTTCAAGAAGCCCGTCATCATGACCGACTATCCTAAGGAGATAAAGGCGTTCTACATGAAAATCAACGAGGACGGCAAGACTGTGCAGGGCACCGACGTGCTGTTCCCGCAGATTGGCGAGATCATCGGCGGTAGCGTTCGTGAGGAAAGCTACGACAAACTGATGGCCGAGATAGAGGAGCGCAACATCCCGATGAAGGACATGTGGTGGTATCTCGACACCCGCAAGTACGGAACATGCCCTCACGGCGGCTTCGGACTCGGTTTCGAGCGACTGATACTCTTCGTCACGGGTATGCAGAACATACGCGACGTGATACCTTTCCCGCGCACTCCGAAGACAGCAGAGTTCTAAGTAACGATACTGTAACCATAACCCAATAGGGAAAGACGGGCGAACTGGTCATCGCTTTCCATTTGGCGGTATTTATACCGTCGATCGGTTATCCCTCTTCCCTTCCCCAAACGCCACGCCCCATCATCCGCATTGCCACTGGCAAACCGACGGCTGACGGGGCGTGGCATTTGTGTTTTTGCAAAATTTTTCGTAACTTTGCAGTCAGATTGTACGAGGATAAGCAGGTGTGCCTCATTGTTTTTCTTTATTGAAGGGACATCTGCGCAACTTGGAAACGCTTTTTTGTTATGCTAGACTATGACTGTAAAAGATAAAATAGTTTCGTTTTTGTGGCAGCATGTGCTGCTGCTCATTTCTTTGTGTATAATGACTTTCGGCGTTGCCGTGTGCGTTCGCAGCATGCTGGGGTCGAGTGTGATATCCACGTTGCCCTACGTGTTTGAGTCGGCAGGCAAGCAAGGCATTGGCGGAGTGCCGGCGTTCACCATCGGACAATACACTTACATTATGAACGGCGTGCTCGTAGCCGGCCAGATAGCGGTGCTTCGCCGTCGTTTTGAACCCGTTCAGCTGTTCCAACTGCTCGTCGGCTTCGTGTTCGGCACCCTCATCGACGTCAATATGGCGCTCACCACATGGCTTGTTCCCACTGATTTTTGGGCAAAAGTGGTGTCGCAAGTGGCCGGATGCACCGTGCTTGGCTGCGGCATAGCCCTCGAAGTGCGCTGCGGTTCGGTGACCATGCCGGGCGAAGGCTTCCCTGTTGCCGTGAGCGAAGTCACAGGCATTGAGTTCCCAAAGATGAAGATAGCCGTCGACATCTCCCTTGTTGTGCTTGCCGTAGTGTTCTGCTACGTGTTCTTTGGCGCATGGCAGTGGTACATAGTTGGCATAGGCACGCTCTTCGCCATGGTCTATGTGGGCGCCGTGGTGCGCATTGTCGGCAAACATCTCGGCTGGTTCGATCGCATATTGGCCTATCAGCCAGGCTTCCGCCGCTATGTCTACGGTCTCGCGCGGTTCATTTTCAAACAGTAAAGAGCCATCTGTTAGCTTTTTGAACATCACTTATTTTGTCTTGTCTGTTAATTAAGCTAACTTTGCAAAGTCTTTAGGTGGGTTCTATAAATTACCACCGTAACAAAAGCAAAAAATATGGGTTACGTTTTGCCGTCTTTTGGACTCTTTTCAGTGCATACCGCCACCTCGCTTGGTCGTAATGCCCGCATTACTCCCTCGCTCGCTGACGATATGCCCTTGAAAATAGTCTCAAAATCCGGCAAAGCTAATTTATAGAACCCACCTTTAGATATTATCCATCGATGGTTCTGAACTATATCTGGATAGCGTTTTTCGTTATCGCTTTCGTCATTGCCGTTTTCCGACTCGTGTTCATGGGAGACGTAAGTGTGTTTCCTGCAATGATCGACTCCACGTTTTCCTCGTCGAAAACAGCCTTTGAGATTTCGCTCGGCCTTACCGGAGTGCTTTCGTTGTGGCTCGGTGTGATGAAGATTGGCGAGCGCGGAGGAGTGGTAAACGTGCTTGCGCGACTCCTTAGTCCAGTGTTCACCCGACTGTTTCCCGACATTCCCAAGGGTCATCCCGTCACGGGAAGCATTTTTATGAACATCGCCGCCAATATGCTCGGCCTCGACAACGCCGCCACACCGCTCGGACTGAAGGCGATGGAACAGCTCCAGCAACTCAACGACAAGAAGGACACGGCCACTAACCCTATGATTATGTTTCTCGTGCTCAACACGAGCGGACTGACAATCATACCGGTTAGCATCCTTGTCTACCGTGCCCAGCTCGGTGCGGCGCAGCCAACAGACGTGTTCATCCCCATACTTTTGGCCACATTCTTCTCCACTTTGGCCGGTATAATAGTGACCAGCCTGTATCAACGCATCAACTTGCTCAACCGCACCATGCTGCTCACGCTTGGCGGACTGTGCCTTTTCGTGGCGGCAGTGATATGGGGCTTCGGCCAAATGGACAAGGAGATGATGAACGTGGTGAGCACAAGTGTGGCCAACATACTGCTCATGGTGATAATAGTTGGCTTCATCTTGGTAGGAATGAGGAAGAAAGTCAACGTCTACGAGGCGTTTATCGACGGAGCCAAAGACGGCTTTTCCACTGCTGTTCGCATCATTCCCTATCTTGTAGCCATTCTCGTTGGAATCGGCGTTTTTCGCGCCTCGGGCGCAATGGACATGCTTATCGATGGCGTGCGTTGGGCTGTCAGTGCCATGGGAGGCAACTCCGATTTCGTGGGTGCACTGCCTACGGCTTTGATGAAACCCCTTTCGGGCAGCGGAGCGCGCGGCATGATGGTCGACGCCATGACCACTTACGGCGCCGACTCGTTTGTCGGGCGTCTAAGCTGCGTTTTCCAAGGTTCCACCGACACCACGTTCTACATTCTCGCCGTATACTTCGGCAGCGTAGGCATACGCTACACCCGTCATGCAGTGGCCTGCGGACTGCTCGCCGACCTGGCTGGAGTGATAGCCGCAATAGCCATCTGCTATATGTTCTTCTGAATCCCGGCGAATGCAAAGACGCTTGTGCATAGGACGCAAAGACGCTTGCGCATACGATATAAAGACGCTTATACATACGTATTATATAATGTAAATCCATGGCAAACCTCAAGTCGCTGGCCAAAGACACGGCCATCTACGGAATGAGCAGCATAGTGGGACGCTTCCTCAACTATCTGCTTGTGCCTCTCTACACAGCCAAGCTGTCGGCTGAAAGTGGCGGCTACGGTGTGATAACCAATATGTATGCCTATGTGGCACTGCTGCTTGTGCTGCTCACCTACGGCATGGAGACCACCTTTTTCCGCTTCGCCAACAAGGAAGGCGAGGATGCGCAGCGGGTCTACTCCACCGTTTTGCTGTCCGTAGGCACCACCTCGCTACTCTTCGTTGCGCTTGTCTTGGCGTTCATTTCGCCCATTTCATCGTTCATGGGCTATGCCGAACATCCCTCGTATGTATGGGTTATGGCAGTCACGGTGGCCATCGATGCCTTCCAGTGCATACCATTTGCCTATCTGCGCTACAAGAAAAGGCCGATAAAGTTCGCCGTTCTCAAGCTTCTGTTCATCGTTATGAACATTGCGCTAAACATCTTCTGTTTCGTCATAATGCCCGGTTTCATCGGGAAATCCACCGATGTAGGCTACGCTTTCTATATCAATCTTGCCTGCACGGGTTCCATCACTTTCCTCTTTTGGCGCGAGTTGACAGGTTTCAAGTATGTGTTCGACCGCACCCTGCTGCGCCGTATGCTTTCATACAGTTGGCCGATACTGGTGCTCGGTATAGCAGGCATACTCAACCAGACGGCCGACAAGATTCTCTTTCCCTATATATATAAAGGTGCAAACGCCCACGAACAGTTGGGCATATACGGTGCCGCGTCGAAGATAGCCATGATTATGGCCATGATAACCCAGGCGTTCCGCTATGCCTACGAACCCTTCGTGTTCGGCAAAGCCAAGGACAAGGACAACCGCGACACCTATGCCAAGGCCATGAAATACTTCGTCATCTTCACCTTGATGGCTTTTCTCGTGGTGATAGGCTATATGGATTTGCTCAAATACATCATCGGGCGCGACTATTGGGCCGGTCTGCGCGTTGTGCCCATAGTGATGGCAGCTGAGATAATGATGGGAGTATACTTCAACCTGTCGTTTTGGTACAAACTGATAGACAAGACCATCTGGGGTGCTTGGTTCTCCGGTATTGGTTGCGCGGTGCTGATTACGGTCAACGTGGTGTTCGTGCCGCGCTACGGATACATCGCTTGTGCCTGGGCCGGTTTCGCCGGTTACGCCACGGCAATGCTCACGAGCTACTTTGTTGGGCAGAAGCACTATCCCATAAACTATCCCGTCAAGCAGATAATGGTGTATGTGGCGCTGGCCGTGGTGCTCTTCCTTGGCATGAATTGCGCCAACTCCCATCTGCCCCTGTGGGCTGCACTGTTGGTCAACACCCTGCTTTTGGGCGTTTTCGCCGCCTATTTGGTGAAGCGCGACTTCCCTCTCAGTTCACTGCCCGTGGTGGGAAAATATTTTAGGAGATAAATACTAATCAAACACACATAAAACACAACATGAAAAAAGCAATTTTGCTGGCGGCAACGCTGCTCTCTGTGGGCGCGGCTCATGCCGACGAAGGAATGTGGACGCTCTACAATCTGCCCCAAGCGGTCTACAACCAGATGCAAGCCGAGGGCTATTCGCTGCCCTACGACGGACTCTACAGCAGCGACAACGCCATCAAGAACGCCGTTGTCAACTTCAGCGGCTACTGTTCGGGCGTCGTGGTGTCGCCCAACGGACTGGTGTTCACCAACCACCACTGCGGTTTTGAGGCCATTCGCAGCCATTCCACCGTTGAACACGACTATATGCTCAACGGATTCTATGCCCAGACCTATGCCGACGAACTGCCCAACGAGGATATGTTCGTGAGTTTCATGGTGGAGCAGAAGGACATAACCGCCAAACTCGACAGTATGGGCATCAACGAGATGGTGCCTTCACGCCAGGAAACATTCCTCGACTCTCTGGAAAATGCGTGGTCGAAGGACGTAAAAGCAAAGGATTCAACGCTCCGACTGGAGATAAAACCCTTCTATGAGGGCAACCAATACTTTGCCACAACATACCGTGACTTCACCGACCTGCGCCTTGTGTTCACCATACCCAAGTCGATGGGTAAGTTCGGAGGCGAAACCGACAACTGGATGTGGCCCCGACAGACCTGCGACTTCTCCGTGTTCCGCATCT
>CAVKVO010000045.1:0-13069 GCA_963659575.1 Prevotella sp. CAG:1031 | reverse complement strand
AAGTTCCCCGCAGTGTTCGATATGCTGTCGCGCATGAAGGCTAAGCTCGACGCAGGCCGCAGCATACTGTATCAAACAGCACGCTACGTTGACATTTACAAAGCTCTTGACGACATCGCTCGTGAGCGCAAACTGACTCCCGAGGAGCGTGCTGAGCAGAAGAAGTACAGCCGTTTGGCCGACGCTTTCACGCCGTTGGCAAAGGGAATGAACTCCGAATACGCCAACCAAAACGCCTATGACGCAATACAGATACACGGTGGTTCGGGCTTCATCATGGAGTATAAGAGCCAGAGACTCTACCGCGACGCACGCATATTCTCCATCTACGAGGGTACAACGCAGCTTCAGGTGGTTGCCGCAGTGCGCTACATCAGCAACGGAACATATCTTGGCATAATTAAAGAGATGCTTGAGAAGGAAGTTGCCGACGAGTTGAAGCCACTGAAGGTGCGCGTAAGCAAGATGGTTGAGCTGTATGAGAAGGCCGTTGCCTACGTCAAGGAGGCAGAAAACCAGGAGATGCACGACTTCCTTGCACGCCGTCTGTACAACATGACGTGCGACATCATCATGTCACTGCTCATCCTCGAAGACGCAACACGTGCTCCCGAGTTGTTCCAGAAGAGCGCTAACGTGTTTGTACGCCTTGCCGAAGCTGAGGTAATTGGCGACGCAGCATACGTTACATCCTACATTCCTGAAGACTTACCGAGCTTCCGCGCTGAATAAAACGCAAGCATTGCAGTAGCTTTCCTGCACGAAAGCTCAGGCAATAGCAATATATAAGGCGGTGGATAAACCTTTCCAAAAGGTTTTTCCACCGCCTTGTTCATTATACACAGTACCAGTTCCGTGTCGCTATCCTATTCTTTCGTGCTGCTATATTATTCGTTAGGAATCGCTATAGTATTCGTACGACATCATTGAACAAGTCTTTCGGATTGACGTATCGGGCTATACACCCGTAAAAACAACAAGAGAGAGAACCTTGGAAAGTCCTCTCTCTTGGTGATTCCGCAGGGATTCGAACCCTGGACCCACGCCTTAGAAGGGCGTTGCTCTAATCCAACTGAGCTACGGAACCGACCTTTTCGGCTGCAAAGGTAAGAAAAATCTGCCTATTGGCAAACCTTTTCATACGTTTTGTGCGGAGTTTGTCTCGCGAAACCAATGGATTTTTCGATTGGAACCAATACAATACCCGTTTTGAAATCAACGTCATGTCCTTTTGGAACCAAAGGTATATCCTCGAAAGCCAAAGACATGTACCTTTTGGAAGCCGCGACAAACGGTTTTGCAATCAGCAACCTTTGTGGGTCATTATGTCGAGAACCATGTCGTCAGTGGCGCGCATGGCATCGGCACCTATGGAGGTAAGGTTGCGTATGCTGCGGTCCACATCGTCATCGATGATGCCTTCGGCACTGCTTACGCACTTGCCTTCCATGGACAACAAGGCTGACAATACCGCTGTTGACACGCCCGAAGATATCTTGAGCGAGCAACTGGGTTTCGCACCGTCGCAAATCATGCCCGTAAGGTTGGCAATCATGTTCTTGACCGAATGGCATATATGTTCATAGTCGCCTCCCATCAGATAGGTGATGCCGCAACTGCTGCCAATGGATGCCACAACGCATCCGCACAGAGCCGACAGTTTGCCGAGGTTTTGCTTTATGTATATGGCCGTAAGGTGGCTCATGGTAAGCGCACGTATCAGCTCTTCCTCCGTATTCTCGTTCTCTTCCGCATACACGGCCACGGGATTGGTGGCGCAGATGCCCTGGTTGCCACTGCCACTGTTGCTCATCACCGGTATCATTGCACCTCCCATGCGTGCGTCGCAGGCCGATGCCGTCTTTGCAATGATGTGCGAGAATATGCTTTTGCCGAAGATGCCCTGACTCAACGGACGGTCTATGGTCTTTCCGAGGTTATGTCCATAGTTGCCTTTCAAGGCTTTGGCTGCAGCGTTCATGTTGTAGTCCTTCGTTGCCAGCATGAACGCAATCTCCTTGAGCGGCGTTGTGGTGGCATAGTCATACACCATGCGCAGGTTAAGCATTATCTCACCGTCCTCATCCTGTTCGCTTCCTGGCTTTTGTTTGTCCAACAAGACCTTGTCGTTGGCCGAGATATACACGAAATTGGTGTGTCCGCCGGATATAATAGCCTTAGACTGGTCGCCACCTGCACTGCATATCACCTCCACATACAGCTTTTCCGTAATGTCTTTCTTCAGGTTTATGTGTATGCGCTTGTCATCCACATACTTCTTTCCGGCCTCTAAAGTTTCGGGAGTGAGGTCTTTGAGCACCTCAAGTTCGTATTCCGACTTACCGATGAGCGCTCCCAAGGCTATCGCAATGGGCAGTCCGATCATGCCAGTGCCCGGTATGCCCACGCCCATTGCGTTCTTCAGAATGTTGCCGCTTAGATATACATCTATGCTTTCCGGAGTTTTGCCCAATGTCTCGGCAGCTTTTGCCGTGCAGAGAGCCACTGCCATGGGTTCAGTACACCCTATGGCCGGCACAACCTCCCTGTCTATAAGTCTCCTTATGGCTTTTCTTTGCCTCTCGTCCAGCATATCGTTACTTCGCTTTTTGGTAGTTGTCTAATCCTTTCTGCAAGAAATCAACATACTGGGTGATGTCTTCGTCATACGAACGACTGCCATTGAGCGGTTTGCCCTGGTTGTCGAGCAGTACGTAGAACGGCTGTGTGTTGGCTCCAACCTTGGTTCTTTCCAGATAGCTCCACTTGTCGCCCACGGTGCGCAGTGTCCTTTGTTGACCGTTCTCCACCACCTGCATCGGTTCTTTCAGCGGAGTCTTGTCGTCAACATACAGAGAAATGAGCACATACTTATTGTTGAGCATATCAGCCACCTTGGGATCGGTCCAAACGGCAGCCTCCATCTTGCGGCAGTTCACGCAACCGAAACCGGTGAAGTCAACCATTGCCGGTTTGCCCTGAGCCGCTGCGGCAGCCATACCTTGGTCATAGTCGGTGTATTTGGCCTCAACCGACTGTTTGTGAAGGTTGAAGTCCTGGGTGTTCATAGGTGGTGCAAAGGCACTTATGGCCTTGAGCGGCGCACCCCAAAGTCCAGGAATCATATATATGGCAAAGGCAAGTGAAATCATTGCGAGAAAGAACTGCGGCACGTTGGTGCGGTGTTCAGGATCATCGTGAGGAAACTTGAGCCATCCCAACAGGTAGATGCCGAGCAGGGCGAAGATGACTATCCACAGCGAAACAAACACTTCGCGGTCGAGAAGATGCCATCCGTAGGCCAAGTCTGCCACAGAAAGGAACTTCAAGGCAAAGGCCAGTTCGATGAAACCGAGCACAACCTTGACCACATTCATCCATCCGCCCGACTTGGGAGCCGACTTGAGCAAGCTCGGGAACATAGCAAACAATGTAAAGGGTATGGCCAAGGCTATGGCAAAGCCGAGCATGCCGAGCGTAGGACCTACGATATTGCCCTGAGTAGACACCGCCACGAGCAAGAAACCGATGATGGGACCGGTGCAGGAGAACGAAACGAGCGTGAGCGTAAAGGCCATCAGGAAGATGCTGAGCATACCGCTCGTGGACTCAGACTTCTGGTCTATCTTGTTGCTCCACGACGATGGCAACGTTATCTCAAACGCTCCGAAGAACGAAGCGGCAAACACCACGAGGAGCAGGCAGAACAGGATGTTGAACACCGCATTGGTTGACAACGCGTTGAGCGCACTTGCGCCGAACAGCATCGTCACCACGAGTCCCAAAATCACATATATCACAACGATTGACGCTCCGTATATGGCAGCCTCACGTATGGCTTTGCCCCTCTCCTTGTTGCGTTTCAGGAAGAAGCTCACCGTCATGGGGATGATAGGCCACACACACGGTGTGAGCAGAGCGAGGAAACCACCAGCCAAACCGGCAAGGAATATGTACAGAAGTGAGTTGTCTGTGGCCTTGTCGTCAAAGGCGTTAAGTTCCGAAATCACCGGTTTCCACAAATCCTGCGAACCTTCTACCGAGGCAGCAACAGGAGCCACAGAGTCGGTAGCGGCAGAGTCAGCCGAGGCGGTTGCAGCAGTTTCAGCGGTAGCCTCAGCCGTTTCCTCCTCTTCTGCTGCAGCATTCTTGTCCACAGCCGGCGACTTGCCCTTCTTCACAAAGCTGGCTTGCGACGGAGGCAAGCACATCTCGTCGTTGCAGGCACCGTATTCGAGGTAGCAGTCGATGTCGTATGTGGGTTGAGTGAACTTTATTTTCTGTGCGAAGGTGGCCTTGTGTTCAAAGAAACGCAGTTTCATGCCGAACATATTGTCAAACTGCGAGACCTCCTTGCCTCTCGGTTGCAGTTTGCCAACGGCCTTTGCACCGGTCATTTTGTTTGAGTGGAATGTTGCCGATATGGGGCCGTCGCTGCCCATGTCGGTGGAATACAGATGCCATCCGTCGTCAATCTTTGCCGAAAACACGATTTCAGCCTCATCGCCTTCAAGCATTTTCAGACTGGAAGTAAAATGTACGGGGACAACCATCTGGGCGTTGGCCATGACGGCCAGCAGAATCAGAATTACTGATAACGCAAGTTTCTTCATGCTTTTTGTTTATTTTTGGCTGCAAAATTACAAAATAAGTGGCTTATTGCAGTTGTTTAGCAGGAATATGTTACGTATTTATTTGCATAGCCATGCCGAAAAACAATTCGTTTCAAGCTATACTGTCGGGAGAAAACATATATAAAAGGTAAAAGTCCCTATACCTATTATATATATAAGTGGACCTGGAGGGAGTCGAACCCTCGTCCAAACAGGGAAACCATACGCTTTCTACATGCTTATTTCGGACTTCATTTTCGTGCGGCGGCAAGACCCGAACCACCAACCGTCGCCTTATCCCCTAAAATTTCATCACGATGCCGGGGCGCACCGCAACTATTTCCGATTTAACCGCACCGCTTGTCCAGAACGCTTCGGAACAACAGCTTCTGAGCGATGTCTCGTCCCACTACCTGGTAGCGGGATAAAGCCAGTAATCTACTGTACTTCGATTAGGCAGCGAGAGCGTAGTTGTTTTCGCCAGATAAATTTTTGACCGAGTGGATTATGGAGTTCACAGTCGTCACTCCGCATGCTTACGTATCATCTCAACCCGCTGTCAAATCCAGTCAGGCCCAATGATGCGGCACTCTCTTGTGCCTAATGCAATGCAAAGATACGGCTTTTTGAACGAAACAAACGCCTTTTGTCCCGAAAATGTGTACCTTTGCGTTTCGTAACTCGGCCACTTTTGCATCGTAAGTGGCCTATTTACGATTCGTAAACGGCCCACTTACGACCCGTAAATGGCCTAGTTACGAAACGGGTGTGTCTGTCGGGCGCACGCAAATGCAATAAACAAGCTAACAAGAACGTTACAATACAAGGAACAATCCGTAGTCAGAACATGAAGAAATACATTTTTTCCATACTGCTGCTGTCGCTGACATTCTCGTTGACAGTATCGGCTCAGTCGAGCATGACCGACACCCAGATAATGGAATTCGTGATGAAGGAACAGGCTGCCGGCACGTCGCAGTCGCAGATAGTGACCAAACTGATGCAGAAGGGCGTGACCATCGACCAGATAAGGCGCCTCAGAGACAAGTATCAGCGCGAGCAAGGCAACACTGCGCTCGGCGCGAAGAACCTGACAAAGGACACCAAGACCAACCGTATGCGCACGGCAAATGGCGACACAAAGGATGGCGCCAACAATAGCTCGGTGTCGAAATACCGCAAGAAAGACGGTAGGCTGGAGCTGAACACCAAGCACACGTATGACAGCAAGGACAAGGACTACATGCAGATGCAGGACGAACTGAGTACGTTCATGCCCGACTCTTCAGAGATATACGACAAGATGTATCTCGAACAGTTGAAGAAGGATTTGGACAAGAACAAGAAAAAGGTGTTCGGTCGCGACATTTTCAACAACAAAGACCTGACTTTTGAACCCAATATGAACATTGCCACGCCGCAAAACTACCGTCTGGGACCTGGCGATGCCGTATACATAGACATCTACGGAGCTTCGCAGAAGACCATTGAGAGCACTGTTTCGCCCGACGGAACGGTGGTGATAGAAGGCTTCGGCCCGATAAACGTAAGCGGACTGACCGTTGAACAGGCCAACGCCAGACTGCGCTCAACGCTTGGAGCACGCTACAGCAGTTCGAAGGTAAAACTCACCGTGGGACAGACGCGCACCATCATGGTCAATGTGATGGGCGAAGTGAAGACTCCCGGCACCTATACCCTATCGGCCTTCGCCACGGTTTTCCACGCCCTGTATATGGCCGGCGGTGTGAGCGACATCGGTACGCTGCGTAATATAAAGGTATATAGAAACAACAAACTGGTGACCACGGTCGACATCTACGACTACATGCTCAACGGCAAACTCACAGGCAACGTGCGCCTGGCCGACAACGACGTGATTGTGGTTGGTCCATACGACTGCCTGGTGAACGTGACGGGCAAGGTGAAGCGCCCAATGTACTACGAAATGAAGAAGAGCGAGAGTCTCGGTTCGCTGCTCAAATATGCCGGAGGCTTTGCCGGCGACGCCTACAAGAAGTCGGTTCGCGTGGTGAGAAAGGCCGGAGCACAGTATTCGGTCTACACCGTAAACGAGTTTGACCTCAACACATTCCATCTCAACGACGAAGACTCCGTGAGCGTCGACTCCGTATTGCCTCGCTACTCCAACATGGTGGAAGTGCGCGGAGCGGTGTTCCGTCCCGGCATGTACCAGATGGGAGGCGACATAAGCACAGTGCGCTCGCTCATAGAGCACGCCGAGGGAGTGACCGAAGACGCCTTTACGGCACGCGCTGTGATGCACCGCATGAAGGCCGACCGCACACTTGAGGTGGTGGCTGTGGATATAGCTGGCATCATGTCGGGCAAGGTGGCCGACATACCGCTGAAAAACGAGGACGTGCTCTACGTGCCGAGCAAGAAGGAGTTGCAGGAAGAGCAGATACTTACCATCTACGGCGAGGTGATGTATCCCGGTGTATACAAGTATGCCGACAACGAAACCATTGAGGACTTCGTGCTTCAGGCCGGCGGACTGACCAATACGGCATCAATAATGCGTGTCGACGTGGCGCGCCGCATTAGCGACAAGACAGCCGTAACAACGTCCGACACCATAGCCCGCACCTATACGTTTGCACTGAAAGACGGCTTTGTCATCGACGGCACACCGGGCTTTGTGCTGCAACCATACGACGAGGTG
Source organism: Prevotella sp. CAG:1031 (assembly GCA_963659575.1). Classification (GTDB taxonomy): domain Bacteria; phylum Bacteroidota; class Bacteroidia; order Bacteroidales; family Bacteroidaceae; genus Prevotella. Next base: position 5,770 of record CAVKVO010000045.1, on the reverse strand, counting down.
TATGTAAGAACCAGTCCGGGCTACACCACACAGAAGAACGTGAAGATTGAGGGCGAGGTGCTCTACAGCGGCACATACACTCTGGCACGCAAGACGCAACGCCTAAGCGACGTGATAAAGCAAGCTGGCGGACTGACACCTGCGGCATACTCCAAAGGAGCGCGACTGGAGCGCAAATACACTGCGGAGGAACAGATGCGCCGCGAGACGCTCCGCAAGGTAGCTCTGGCACAGGCCAGCTCGAAAGACTCCGTGGATGCGAAGAAACTCGACTTGAATGAGACGACATACGTGGTGGGTATCGACTTGGACAAGGCTCTGGAAAATCCCGGCAGCAACTACGATGTGGTGCTGCGCGAGGGCGACCGCATAACGGTGCCGGAGTATTCGGGTACGGTGAAGATCAGCGGCGACGTTATGTCGCCCAGCACCGTGGCTTTCCAAAAAGGCAAGAGCATAGACTACTACATCGACCAAGCAGGTGGTTGGGGCAACCTTGCGCGCAAGAGTCGCACGTACATTATATATATGAACGGTACGGTGGCCAAGGCTGGAAACGGCAACAAACCGCAACCGGGATGCGAGATTGTGGTGCCGAGCAAACCTGCAAACAAGAAGATGAGCACAGCCGAGGTTGTAGCCATTGGTACTGGCACCGCTTCAATAGCCACAATGATAGCCACGATAGCCAACCTGATGAAGTAGGTTGGGCATAATTGACAGTTGCCAAAGCCAAACGAAGGTGAGACAAATGACCTGCAAACCGCTGCAAAAAGTGTGGGGCGACAACCCGCGCACGGCTCTGATTAGGAAGAACATCGCCGCTTCGCTGCTCATCAAGGGGTGGTCAACGATAGTGTTGTTCTCCCTCGTGCCGCTCACGCTCAAGTGTCTTGGCGCTTACGAGAACGGTGTGTGGCTCACCATCAGTTCCATGCTTGTGTGGATAGACAACCTCGACATCGGTCTTGGCAACGGTTTGCGCAACAAGTTAGCCGAGAGCCTTGCCTGTGGCGACCGCCTAAAAGCACGCCGGGCAGTGTCGTCCACGTTCTTCATGCTCATTGCGGTGATTGCTCCGGCCTGTGTGCTGATCAATGCACTCATCTGGGGCTTCGATATGTACTCGTTTCTCAACGTGGACAGTTCTATCGTAGACAATCTCCGCACTGTTCTGTCGGTGTCGGTGGTGCTCGTTTGCTCCACATTCATATTCAAGTTCATCGGCAACTTCTACATGGGTTTGCAGATGCCGGCGGTAAACAATCTGTTTGTAACCGCCGGACAAACGCTGATGTTCATCGGTACGCTCATCGTCTACCTCAGCGGTATACACTCACTGCTGCTCATAGCCCTGGTCAACACAATGTCGCCATTCCTGGTCTATCTGATTAGCTATCCCATAACGTTCCGCGGCCGCTACAAAGACCTGCGCCCAAGTCTGTCGTTCGTAGACAGGCATTCGGTTAGCGAACTATTTGGCATGGGCATGAAGTTCTTTGTGCTGCAAATATCAAGCATGGTGCTGTTCTTGTCGTCAAACGTGATAATCTCCAACTCGTTCTCGCCAGAACTCGTTACGCCCTACCAAATAGCCTACCGCTACTTCTGCGTGGCGCAACTGCTCTTCAACATCATCTGCATGCCCTACTGGACAGCAACAACCGATGCCTACAAGCGAGGCGACATGGCGTGGATAAAGCGCGCAAGCCGCACACTCGACCGCCTTTTGCTAATCATAGCACTGGCAGTGGCAGTGCTTTGGGGCATATCGAAACCTGTATTCGCCCTGTGGATAGGCACAGACGTGGAAGTGCCGTTGGCAATGACAACCATAGTGGGACTGTATATGCTCACGCTCATTGTCAGTATGCGTTATTCGTGGGTACTTAACGGCGTTGGAGCATTGAATCTACAGCTCTACATGACCACCTTTGCTGCTATCATCTACATTCCTTTAGCGCTTGGCGCAAGTGCCTTAACACACAACATCAACTGGCTGCTCATAGTAATGTGTCTGGTCAATGTTCCAGGATTGGTGGTAAACATCATTCAATACTACAAGATAATAAACGGAACGGCAAAGGGAATATGGAGGAAGTAATTTGGTAATTACAAAAGAAAGCGGTAAATTCGCAGTCAACAAACATAAATACGACAACATGGAATCGACAATAGCAACAACATTCACACCTGCACAAATTCAGATTCTGAAGATGTTTGATGCAGACAAGACAGAGGAAGGTTTGCAAGAACTCAAAGAAGTCTTGTTTAATCATTATTATAAAAAGATGAATGACTCCCTAAACGAGTTGTGGGAGTCTGGCGCGTTAGACCAAAAACGCCTGGACGAAATCAACGAAATGGACTTACATCAAATTTAGCAATGAGCAGATTAGTCCTAGACACAAACTGTCTTGTACAAATCATCTCCCCAAAAAGCAAATACCATTGTCTTTGGGAGAGTTTCATGGAAGGTAATGACTTTTTGTGTATTTCAAACGAAATCATAGAAGAATACATTGAGATTTTACAAAAGCTTATCGGATATAAAGTCGCAGAATATGTAGTAAAGACCATCTTGAACAGTCCTTTCACTATACAGATAGCACCATACTACCATTTTTGCCTAATCAAGACAGACCCAGACGACAACAAGTTTGTAGATTGCGCTATCGCAGCGCATGCCAAGTGCATCATAACCAATGACCATCACTATGACGTTCTCAAGCAACTGGACTTTCCAAAAGTTTGCGTCACATCTTTAAAAGAATACATCAGGACATTTCATACGCCTCACAAATAATTTCTCTAAAGCAATTTCACACGGACTCCACCGCAAGTTCGTTAAAATTTCGTTTCAAGTTGAGGCGAAGCAGCTTTAAGCACCCGACAAGTAATCCTTAGGCAACAAGTATTCTCTTTACCTAAGATAAAAAACACTTGCTCACGGAAAAAGGAAAGAGAGTGTTGAAAGCGGTGATGATAAGAATTTTATATTTGAAAAATGGAAAATAAAAAGACAAAGGAAATTGACGTAATCAAACTTCTGTGTTTGATTATAGTTGAATGGAAGAAGCTCGGAATTGCATCTATTGTAGGTGCTATTGTCGGCATCATCATAGCTTTGAGCACTCCTAAGACCTATACAGCCTCTGTTACACTGGTTCCTGAAATCAGTTCAGGTGGTATGTCATTAAACAGTAATCTTGCAGACATCGCCTCACAATTTGGTGTAGACCTTGACAACAAAAGCGGTATGGATGCCATATATCCAGAATTGTATCCGGATATATTCACTACTACAGATTTCACAATGGCAATGTTTGACGTTCCTGTAAGAACACAGAAAGACAATGCCGTAAAACCATATCTACAACATGTCCTAAAGGATTCAAAACATCCATTTTGGGAGTATCCTGGAGAATATCTCAAAAAGTTGTTTGCCAAGAAGCCTTCCGATACGGAGAATGGCAAAAAGGATACTTATAAATTGTCCAAAAAGGATTACGAATTATGCAAAATGACACAAGATAACATCAAATGTGTCGTTGACAAGAAAACAAGCATCATAACAATTTCCGTAAAGGATCAGGATCCTCTCGTTGCGGCTATCATGGCTGACACTTTGCGTTGTAGATTACAAGAGTATATTACTGCCTATAGAACAAAGAAAGCATGCATAGACTACGACTATTTCAAAAAGATGGCAGAAGAGACTAAGCGTGACTATCAAGTAGCGCGAGACAAATATACATCATTCTGCGATGGTAATACAGACATACAACTTCCGTCTTATCAACAGATACAGACCGAACTGGAAGACAACATGCAACGCTTGTACGACAATTACAAAATGATGTTGGTTTCCATGAGACAGGCTCACGCAAAAATACAAGAAAACACACCTGCGTTCGTCCAGTTGGAGAGAGCTGTTACACCCAATAAGGCATCAAGTACCCCACGAGCTTTCATTGTTTTATCCTACATTTTCCTTTCATGGATTGTCACGGGAATATGGATTCTTTATAAAAAACGCCAAACACTCACACAACCGACAGAAAAATAACCTTATAGGCTTTTATGCAATACACTATTCCATACATACTTTTGATTTCTGTCTACGGTTTGATGGCCATCATTTCACATCAAAACGCAGACAACGAATCATTATGTAAAAGAATCAACTATATAGGAATAGGTATCTTTGTTTTCTATTTTGGATTCCGTGGGTTTGTTATGCACGATTGGTATAACTATTATCCCGAGTTCGAAAAAGTCGAATTTACAAACATATCAGCATACGACATCACGCAAGACAGAGAAATTGGTTGGACGCTATTTATGGTAGTATGCAAAACGATATGGGACAATTATCATTTCATGATTTTTGTACATACCGTAATTTGTGTTGCCTTACTCTATCGGTTCTTTAAGCGTTACACTGATAATTTAGCGTTGGGACTAATGATATATTTGGCTTTCGAAGGCTTCGTTATCTCAACAAATCTATTACGTAATGCGTTTTCATTATTAATATTCATCAATGCAATCCCATATATCTTGGAGCGAAAGATGCTAAAATATATGGGAATGTGCCTGCTTGCCTGCCTGTTCCATTATTCGTCTATAGTGTTTTTCCCTTGTTACTTCTTCTTGCACCTCAAGACGAACAAATGGGTATTTGCCGCCATTTTCCTTATCTTTCTATTTATATTCCTAAAAGGGGTTCCAATTCTCATTATGCTGGTTCGCCTATCAGGTATTGGTGGAGAACTCGTTGAAAAGAAAATCGAGATGTACACAGAGATGGGACACCAACTGAAGATTAGCCTCGGCCTACTTGAACGCATTATGACCGCTGGACTGTTCTTCTGTTATTATGATAAAATCAGAGAATTGAGAAAAGAGAACCAAATATTCTTGAACATCTTTCTCGTTTATTCTTTTTCTGCGTTTGTACTGAGCGATTTTTCAGAATTAAGCAAGAGAAGCTGCACCTTATTCATGTCTGGCTACTGGATACTATGGATGGAACTGCTCAAATGCTTTTACTATAAGAACAACAAGATATTGTTCTGCTGCTTCATGTGGTTCTATTGCGCAATAAAGGCCGCAATACCTGCGATGAACAATCCTATATACGAATACGAGAATATCTTGTTTGGAGCAAGTTCATATCAGGAACGCAAGTTCATGTTTGAAAAGAATAACGTTGATGACGATTAACAACAACTATGACTTCTATTTCTCCGATAACCTTTTCTATTATTATTCCTGCATATAAACCACAATATTTGCAGGAAAGCATAGAGAGTGTGATAAAACAGACGGATCCACATTGGCAGCTCATCATTGTCAACGACGGCTCGCCTTACGATTTAGACTCCATTGTCAACAAGTACGATGACGAACGAATCGTGTACAAAAAGCGCGATAAAGGATACGGAAGTCAGAAATTGGTTAGCAACTGGAATGACTGTTTGCGCTATGCCACAGGAGACTATGTGATAAACATGGGTGATGACGACATACTCTTACCACATTGTTTGCAAGAATACGCAGAACTCATTTCCGCATACCCACAAGTAAATGTACTTCACGGTTGGACTGAGATTATAAACGAGAGGTCAGAAATCATCGGTCTTACCCAACAACATCCAGAGCATGAATCTGCGGGAGCTTTCATATTGAGGTCATGGAAAGGCGATGATTTCTATATGGGTGACATTGTCATTAAGCGTTCATGGCTTATGGACAATGGAGGATA
>CAVKVO010000044.1:5049-13087 GCA_963659575.1 Prevotella sp. CAG:1031 | reverse complement strand
CAGGACTCAACTCCGACGATATCGAGAGTTTCCAGATTCTTAAGGACGGTTCCGCCACATCTATATATGGTGCGCGCGCTATGGCCGGTGTGATTGTCGTGACCACCAAGAAGGGTAAGGCAGGACAGGCTCACATCAGCTATACCGGTGAATACACCATGCGTCTCATCCCGTCTTACTCCACGTTCAACATCATGAACTCTCAGGACCAGATGGCCGTATACCAGGAACTGCAGCAGAAGGGCTTCCTCAACTATGCCGAGACAGCCAACAGCGCAAGCAGCGGTGTATATGGAAAGATGTATGAGCTTATCAATACCTACAATTCTACTACTGGACAGTTCGGTCTTCCCAACACCAACGAGGCCAAGGCCGCATATCTGCGCCAGGCTGAGTATCGCAACACCAACTGGTTCAGCGAGCTGTTCTCCAACTCCATCCAGCACAACCACTCCGTGAGCTTGAGCGCAGGTACCGACAAGGCTCAGTACTACGCTTCTGTCAGCGCCATGTTCGACCCGGGATGGTCAAAGAAGAGTGAGGTGGAGCGCTATACCGCCAACTTCAACGCCAACTACAAGATTTCGCAGAAGGTGACCGCCGGACTTATCGGTAACGCTTCTTACCGTAAGCAGACCGCTCCGGGTACCATCAGTGCCACTACCAACAGTGTAACTGGTGAGGTTTCGCGTGCATTCGACATCAACCCGTATTCTTACGCGTTGAACACCTCGCGTGCTCTTGACCCCAGCGTATACTACACCCGCAACTATGCTCCGTTCAATATCTTCCACGAGCTTGAGAACAACTACATCGACCTCAACGTGGTTGACTTCCGTATGCAGGCCAAACTTGCTTACAAGCCCATCACCAAGGTTGAACTTTCAGCCCTCGGAGCTGTGAAGTACAGTGCCACCACACAGGAGCACAACATCAAGGACGACTCCAACCAGGCACAGGCTTACCGTGCTATGGGAACGTCAACCATCCGCAAGAGCAACAACTACCTCTACACAGACCCCGACGACATCTACGCTCTGCCTGTGACAGTGCTGCCCTATGGTGGTATCCTCGACCGTACAGACAACCGTATGTTCGGCTATGACTTCCGTGCAACCGCACAGTACAACGACGCGTTCCTCAACGACACGCACATCGTCAACGCTTATGCCGGTTTGGAGGTCAACAGCGTGGAGCGTCACAGCACATGGTTCCGTGGCTGGGGTATGCAGTACAACATGGGTGAGACTCCTTCTTACGCTTACGCAGTGTTCAAGAAGAGCCAGGAGCAGAACTCTGACTACTACACTCTCTCCAACACCAACGAGCGCAGCGTGGCCTACTTCGCCAACGCCACCTATTCTTATAAGGGACGCTACACCATCAACGGCACCTACCGCTATGAGGGTACCAACCGACTCGGCAAGAGCCGCAGCGCACGCTGGTTGCCCACATGGAACGTGTCAGGTACATGGAATGTTCACGAGGAGTCGTTCTTCAAGAAGCTGGAGCCTGCATTCTCTCACTTGGCTTTCCGCTTGTCTTACTCGCTTACCGCCGACCGCGGTCCGTCGAACGTGACCAACTCTCGCGTGGTCATCAGCTCGGAGAACCCCTGGCGTCCGTTTGCAAGCGTAAAGGAGACCCAACTCTACATTTCGCAGTTGGCCAACTCCGAACTAACCTACGAGAAGAAGCATGAGTTCAACTTCGGTATCGACGCCGGATTCCTCAACAACCGCATCAACGTGAACTTCGACGCTTATAGCCGTCGCAACTACGACCTTATCGGTATAGCCACAACATCTGGTGTCGGTGGTGAGATTCAGAAGTATGGTAACATCGCCACCATGAAGTCGAGCGGTGTCGAGCTGTCACTTTCTACAACCAACATCAAGACTCCGGACTTCACTTGGACAACAAGCTTCATATATAGCCACACCAAGAACGAGGTGACATCGCTGAAGACCACCACACGTGCCTACGAACTCGTAACAGGTTCTGGTTTCGCTATGGAGGGCTATCCCGTGCGCGGTCTGTTCTCGTTCCAGTACTCTGGTTTGTCTGAAGACGGTATTCCTCAGGTGGTCAACACCGACGGTGAGGTTACTACCACCAACATCAACTTCCAGGAGTATGACAACGACAAGCTCCGCAAGAACCTTGTATACTCGGGCAACGTAGACCCGACAGACGTTGGTTCGTTCGGCAACATCTTCAAGTACAAGAACCTTACTCTTAACGTGTTCATCACATACTCTTTCGGCAATGTAGTGCGTCTCGATCCTGTTTACTCTAACGAGTACGACGACCTTACCGCCATGCCTAAGGAGTTCAACAACCGTTGGGTGGTGCCTGGCGACGAGACCAAGACCAATGTGCCCGTCATCGCCAGCAAGCTGCAGAACGACCTCAACTCGCAGTTGAGCTACGCTTACAGCGCATACAACTACTCAACAGAGCGCATCGCCAAGGGTGACTTCATCCGTATGAAGGAAATCTCTGTGGCCTATGAGTTCCCCAAGAGCATCACAAACGCTCTCCGTGTGAACAACCTTTCGCTCAAGTTGCAGGGAACCAACCTGTTCCTGCTCTATGCCGACAAGAAACTCAACGGTCAGGACCCCGAGTTCTTCAACACCGGTGGTGTGGCCGTGCCTATGGCAAAGCAGTTCACTCTTACTTTGAAATTAGGTCTTTAAGCTAAAAAGTTGATAGATAACACAATGAAAAGGAACAATTATATATACACAGGGTGTCTGGGACTGATGATGGCTCTGGCTTCGTGCGACAGCTATCTCGACAAGATGCCTGACAACCGTGCGGAGATTGACTCCGAAGACAAGGTGTCTGCGCTCATCACGTCGGCCTATCCTACAGCTGGCTACCAGATGGTCAACGAACTTATGGGTCCTGACGTCGACGATATGGGTTCGCGCTACAAATCATACACCGACAGATTCTGCGACCAGGCATACGCATGGAAGGACATAACGGAACCGTCCAACGATTCTCCGGAGTCGTTGTGGGAGTCCTGCTACGGATCCATCGCTTCTGCCAACCAGGCTTTGGCATCCATCGAAGAGATGGGTGGTGCCACAACAACCACACTCAAGGAGTGCAAGGCCGAGGCTCTGTTGTGCCGCGCCTTCTGCCACTTCATCCTTGTCAACGAGTTCTGCCAGGCTTACAACACCAGCACCAGCGACACTGACCTTGGTATACCTTACGCAGAAACTCCTGAGACCTCTCTCTATGGCAACTATTCACGTGGCACAGTGGCTGAGGTTTATAAGAAGATAGACCGCGACATCCAGGAGGCTCTCCCTATGGTGGGCGATTCTCACTTGTCGGTGTCAAAATATCACTTCAATGAGGAGGCTGCCTACGCTTTCGCTTCCCGTTTCTATCTGTTCTATCAGGATTGGGACAAGGTGGTTGAGTATGCCACAACTGCGCTTGGCTCTTCGCCTAAGGCTAAGCTTCGCGACTGGGATGCCCACGAGGCTCTCGGTATCACCAACGACCTCACACCGCGTTGGAACAAGTATATCGACGCTTCCGATCCCGCAAACCTGCTGCTCATGCCGACCACATCGTCGTTCGGACTTTTCGAGAGCAACTATCAGTATCTCACAAAGTATTCTCACAACGGTTATATAGCCAGCAACGAGGATGTCAGTGCAACCAATATCTGGGGTGGTTCAAGCTTGTTGCGTTGTCAGCCGATGGAGTTCAAGGGAGGTACAATGAACCGTACGCTCGTTGCCAAGTGTCCTTATATGTTTGAGGAGACCGACCCCGTGTCGAAGATTGGTTATTACAAGAGCGTTTACCCTGCTTTCAAGAGCGATTTGGTGCTTCTGGAGCGCGCCGAGGCTTACATAATGCTGAAGAATTATGATAAGGCATGCGAAGACCTGACCACTTGGATGCAGAACTGGACAAAGTCGAGCATGACGCTTACTCCTGAAAAGATTAATCAGTTCTATGGCTCTTTGGCCTACTACACATGGAACGCTCCTACTCTCAAGCGTCATCTCAACCCCGGTTTCGAGATTGACGAGGAGGGAAGCACACAGGAAAACATGCTCCAGTGCGTTCTTAACTTCCGTCGTCAGGAAAACATTCTTGAGGGTATGAACTGGTGGGACTTCAAGCGTTACGGCATAACAATCTATCGCCGCACCATGAACGCCTCCGCTGAACCGCAAGCTGTGACCGACTCTCTCGTGAGCGGCGATCCGCGCCGCGCCATCCAGTTGCCGTCTACGGTCATCGCCGCAGGTATTCAGGCTAACCCGAGATGATCGGTGCGCAACCGGAAAGAATGACATTGAGCATTGTAATTCATAATGTAAAGCATTGGTAAAGATGAAAAATACATATTTATTGGCAGCGTTCGCCGTTTGCACCATGGGACTTGCGTCCTGCTCTGAGGACAAGTTGTCGTCTGAGAGTGTCATCGTGGCCGACAAGGTAGAGGAGACTCCGTTCGACAAGTGGCTCAAGGTGAACATTGTCACACCTTATAATATAGAGTTCAAATACCGCTACAGCTACAACGAGAGCGACAAGAGCTACTATACCGTACCGGCCAACTACGAAGAGGCCATACAGTTGGTACACATCGTTAAGTACACCTGTATAGAGGCATACGACGAGGTGGCTGGAGTGACGTTCACACGCACATACTTCCCCAAGTTGTTCTATCTTGAGGGAGAATGGCACTACCGTAACAACGGTACCATTGAGCTTGGTACTGCCGAGGGTGGAAAGAAAATCAACCTCATGGGTGTTAACCATCTCGCTCAGTACATGAAGTCTACGGATGCGTTGAACACTTATTATCTTAAGACCATCCACCACGAGTTTACCCACATCCTCAACCAGACTCGCGACTATTCGGCTGCATACCAGCTGATCACTCCCAGCTATTTGGCTGACCAGTGGAGCGTGTCGCCCAACAACACGGGCTATCTGACACGTGGTTTCATAACGGATTACGCACAGTACTCACACACGGAGGACTTTGCCGAAATGCTTTCGGAGTATGTCACCAACTCTGCTGCACAGTGGGAAGCGTGGATGACCATGAAGCACTGGTATGTGAAGGAAGTTGACGCTACCACCAAGGAAGTTACTGGTGACGAGGTTTTCTATAGCAATGACTGTTCTTATAAAGTCGGCGATGAGTTTACCTCCAACGGAACAACTTACCGTGTGACTTCTATCGTCACTTCAGACCGTGCCAAGCTTGAGTCCAAGCTGACTATCGTGCGCAATTATATGAAGAACACGTTCAACATTGATATCGACAAGCTGCGCGAGGCAGTGCTTCGTCGTGAGGCCGACGTGGTTGCAGGCAAGATCGATTTGGACGACATTACAATAGACGAATAATAACTGATGGAGCAAGTAAGATTTATGAAGAAGATACATATTCTAACAGCATTGCTTTTCGCCTTGCCGTTGTTGACTCTGACCTCTTGTCTGAAGGATGACAGCAACGTGTTCGACAAATCTGCTTCCACCCGTATGCAGGAGCAGCTCGAAAAAACACGCGCCGTGCTCAGAGGTGCTGAGAACGGTTGGATTGTGGACTACTACCACGGAGAAAACCAGTCGTATGGCGGAAAGACATTCATTGTAAAGTTTGACTCTTTGGAGTGCACCGCCATGTCGGAACTCACCGGCGACAAGTCAGCTACATCTTTTTATAAGCTGACCAACGATAACGGTCCCGTGCTCACTTTCGATACCTACAATGAGATACTTCACCAGTTGGCCACTCCGTCACAAAGTGCTTACGAGGGTCAGTTGGCTGACTTCGAGATGGAGGTGATGAGCGCAACAGCTGAAAAGGTGGTGCTCAAGGGAAAGAAGACCAACGACTACATGTATATGTACCCGCTGGAGGGTTCAGCCACAGACTATCTCCATAAGGTGACGGCCATGTCCGACAGCGTGATTGTGGGTACCGCTTTTTGCGAGTTGGCTGGAAGCGACAGCATTCTTTGCGATGTTGATGTTGACAACCGCTCAATCACGTTCAAGCAGGATACTGCCAGCACAACAGTTGCCTATACATACACCGACACTGGTTTGCGCCTGTACAAGGACGTGAAGATTGGTGGAAAAACCTTGTCAACTTTCGTCTATGAGGGTGAAGGCAACACTATGACCGGTTCAGGCCTTAAATTCTACTGCCAGAAGCCAGACGGATGGGTGCCTTACTATGAGTTCAAAGGTTCTTACGTGCTGTACTGCGACGACGGCGAGAACAAGCTCTCTTTCCCAGTTGACCTTGTTCCGCAGGCAGACAGTACAACCTACAATCTCACAGGACTTGCCACAGCGTTTGACATAAAGCTCACCTACAAGAAGTCAAAGGGCGCTCTCTTGGTGTCGCCCTACAAGGTGGAAACTGTGGGTAGCTATGATTTGTGGATATGTATGTTGGACACAGATGGTTCCTATCTTACAAAAAGCACAGATGCCGGTCTGTACATAAAGAGCGCAGGCAGCAGCAACCCTGGTGTGTTCAACATCACTGACAACGGCAATGAGGATTTCATTTCCGGTTCTATCATTGTTTGGTTGTTCCAGGATGGTGATTTTGCCGCTGGCACTACTGTGAGAAACTGGCTCAAACAAAACACAGGGTATACTCTTGGCGGCTATTCTGCTTTGCCGACAATGAAGACAATGACAAAGGTTCAATAACACATAAACAGCGAAGACAATGAAAAAGATATATAGTCTGTCTCTATTGCTGCTTGGAGTGCTGGGCTTCAGCGCTTGCAGCGACGATACTGCTAACCCGTATGCGGCTGAGTCGTCGATAAAGGTAGTGAAGAACTGGATGGATCTTACCGCAGCCGCTGATGAGGGCGCGTTTATCTATGACTCTACCACCGGCGCTGTTACTGCCACAACCTCTGCATCGTGGTGCAAGGCTGTGGTGAGTGGCGACACCATAAAGGTGAGTGTCACCCAAAACAACTCTAAGAGCGGCCGTGGAGCTACGGTCACTCTGCACCGTGGCGCTGACTCTTTGAACTTGCCCGTGTTGCAGCCGGGCATCTTGACCAAGGCAGAGAAGTCCACAGTGTCACTTTCTAATGACGATGCTGCATCGTTGCGCTACGGCTTTAGCTGCACTGTTCCATTGACGGTGATTTCTTGTCCCGACTGGGCTGTGGCAAGCATAGCCAACGACAGCCTCTCTGTTGACATTACCGCCAACACTACAGGCCATCTGCGCAGCGGTTACATCGTGTATGGTTCGCAAACTTACGTTGACTCTATCAAGGTTTATCAGGCTGACTTCGATAAGGATATCGCTGGAAACTACACCTTGAACTACGAAACGTCTCTCACCGACCCGACACAGAAGCGTATGCGCAACAAGGCTTTGACTAAGAATTCACTCTATATCAACGCCACACTGTCGCTGCCTATCACTTATGACAGCGAAAACGGAGCGCTTGTGGTTAAGTCTGGCTCGTATCTCGGAACGAATGTTCTCGAAGGCACTACATACCAGGTATACCTTGCCTTCGGAATGGGTGACTATTGGTCTGGCTACAGCAAAGATTATGAAATCTCTGCGGAGTTGACCTACGATGATGTTGAAGGCACTTGCGCACAGTTCAAGGGCGTTGTTGGTCAATATGAGTTTGGCTCGTTGATGTTCCGCCGCTTCAAGGACAAGGATTTCAGTCAGGCGAGTGATGGAAGTTCAAGCGTCTATAACTTGACTCATCCTGTAATCAAGCGTGCTCCGACAACTGCTGCCACTTCGACCATCTCGTCATATATCAGAAGATAAGCGAAAAGTAAATAAACAATTCGGTTATGAAGTTTTTTAGAGTGATATGCATGGTGGCGTTTCTCGCCATTGCCGGTATTGCTGGCGCACAGACATTGCCGTCGATTACGCTCAAGGACATTGATGGAAAGACAGTGCGCACCGACACATTGTCGAACAACGGCAAACCGTTCATCATCGACTTCTTCGCCACATGGTGCAAAC
>CAVKVO010000044.1:0-4783 GCA_963659575.1 Prevotella sp. CAG:1031 | reverse complement strand
GGTGCTGAACAGGAACTCATTGAGAAAGTACGCGAACTTATAGCTAAGTAATAAAGCTGCATTTACGGCATCAACAATATGCTAAACAGTAAACGAGAAACAACGGTTTTGAAACCTATCAGACACATATTTGCCTTGGCGTGTCTCTTGTCGGCTCCGGTTTCGGCAGGAGCGCAGAGCGACGATGCGGACAATGACGGGATAACTGTCAGCGGAAGCATACAGAGCGACATTCTCTTTCCGCAGAGCGACGAGAAGATCGGAGCACCCTCATACAGCGAAACGGCACTCACAAACAGTTTTGCCGAGGTGTCGCTCACAAGCCGTCACGGCGATGCAGGTCTGCGTTTCGAGTATCTGCAGCATCCGTTGCCTGGCTTTGACGATAAGTATGCTGGCTATGGTGTGCCTTACTTTTATGTGAAAGGCCACTGGCAGGGACTCGAAGTGACGCTCGGCAACTACTATGAGCAGTTCGGTTCGGGCTTCATCCTCCGCACTTACGAGGATCGCAGTCTCGGTATCGACAACTCTCTGCGTGGTGCTCGCGTCATGGCGAAGCCTTTCAAGGGTGTCACAGTAAAAGCTCTTGTGGGTCAGCAGCGTGCCTATTGGGACTACAACAACTCGTGGCTCTATGGTGCCGACGCTGAATTCAGCTTCGACGAATGGATAAAGCCGCTCGCCAACTCTGGCACTTATGTCACTCTCGGTGCTTCATGGCTCACCAAACACGAGGCTTCCGAAGACATAATGGTTGACGCGAGCCACAAACTGAACCTCCCGGAAAACGTTGGTGCCTACGATTTGCGCCTCCGTGTGCAAAAAGGTGGACTGAATGTGCTCGCCGAGTATGCGCAGAAGATGCAGGACCCTGAGGAACTCAACAGCTACATCTACCGCAAGGGCTATGTGGCAATGCTCTCTGCCAGCTATTCTAAGCGAGGCATGAGTCTTCTCTTGCAGGCCAAGCGCAGCGACAACATGATATTCCGCTCTGCGCGCAGCCGTAATGGCGGTACTGACAACTCGTCGTACATCAACCATCTGCCGGCGTTCACCACCGACCATACTTACGCTCTTGCCGCTCTCTATCCCTATGCCACCAACGCCAACGGTGAATGGGCTTATCAGGCTGAGGTGGGCTACAATTTTAAGCGGCACACTCTGCTCGGCGGTAAGTACGGAACCAAGGTGAAGGCCAACTTCTCCTACGTCCGTTCCATACAGATGGACACGGCTGACGATGGCGATATGGGTACCGACGGCTACACTTCGAAGTTCTTCAAGTGGGGCGACCAGCGCTACTATCAGGACTTCAATGTGCAGGTTGAGAAGAAATTCTCGAAGAGTTTCGATCTCCACCTCATGTATATGAACCAGTTCTACAACCAGCAGGCCATAGAGCAGCACGGCGACCCGATGATACACAGCAACATCTTCGTGGCCGACGGCAAATATCGCTTCAACAAGGTGTTCACTCTGCGCGGCGAGGCTCAATACCTCACCACCAACGAGGGCGAAGGCGACTGGGCTTACGGCTTGTTGGAACTCTCGATACTGCCTCACTGGATGATAACAGCGTCGGATATGTATAATGTGGGCGCAACGGAGCTGCACTACTATCAGGGCTTGCTCACGTTCACCGCAGGTTCCCACCGTTTGCAGGCCGGCTACGGTCGCACTCGTGCCGGATATAACTGTGCAGGAGGTGTGTGCCGCTGGATTCCGGCTACCAAGGGTTTCACTGTTTCATACAACTACAACTTCTAAAGTTCCGTTTCAACGATGACAAACATATTGAAAGGCATAATTCCAGCATTTGTAGTTGCGCTCGCTTTTGCAGCTTGCGACAATATAAGCGAGGGCGACAGATACATATATGTGAAGCAGGAAGCAGCGAAAAGAACGGTGCTCATCGAGGATTTCACTGGTCAGATGTGCTCCAACTGCCCGACGGCCATTGAGGTCATTGACAGTTTGCAAGCGGAACTTGGTGACACAGCTGTCATTGCCGTTGGCATACACAGCGGGCCCTTCGGTTTTGCAGGCAACAGCAAGTACAAAGGCTTGATGACCGACCTCGGAAACACTTACTATAACCACTGGAGCATACCGTCGCAGCCTATGGGCGTGATTGACCGTCTTGGCACTGTGACCTATCAGATGTGGAAGACCACGGTCTATAAGGAACTGACCAAGGAGGCTCCGCTGAACCTCTATCTGCTCACCGACTATAACGACAGTACACGCACGGTTAACATCGGTGTGGCTGCCGTGGGTACAAACGGCGACACGCAGGGCAAACTGCAGGTGTGGCTCGTGGAGGATAGCATCGTTGGCATACAGACTTTGCCCGACGGAAGCTATGATTTCAACTACACGCATAATCATGTGCTGCGTGCAGCGGTCAACGGCGACTGGGGAACCGACATCTCTGTTACCGACGGTAAGCAGACGGAACAGATGTTCACGTACACATTGCCAGAGGATTGGGTGGCTAAAAACGTCTCCGTTGTGGCCTTTGTCTATAAGAACGACGGCACCGGAGTGCAGCAGGCAGCCAAACGCCACGTCATAGACTGATTTAAAGAGGTTAAATAATAACGCAGTAATAGCGTAAAACAACATTGAAATAGAATTATGAAAAAGATATTGCTCACATCGCTTTTCATGGCTGTGGCAACCATTGGCGCACAGGCGCAGAAACTCGGCTTTATAAACAAAGACGGTGTGGTGGCTGACGGCTCAACCGTTGTGTGCGAAGCTCAGGAAAATCCGGTTCTTGAGATAGTGCGTTGCGCTACGGGTAGTCTCGCACTCACGAACTACACTACTGAAGACATTTCATGCACGGTGACTGTGAGTCTCATTGACAACACCATCGGCGTTATGCCTGAGATTTGTATGGGTGGTCAGTGCGCACAGATTAAGTCATGGCCTTTTACACGTACATTCACTTGCTCCGCATCGAAACAAGTGCTTGCACAATACGACGCAGACCCTCAAAGCTACGGCGAACTTAACTCCAAAATGACCGTTACAGGCGGCGGAGAAACCCATACGGTGTACATTAAGTTTGTCTATTCAGACCCTGCAGGCATATCTTCGGTGCAGACGGACCGTCGGTATGATGTCTTCGATATGTCAGGACATCTGGTTCTTGAAAATGTTGACGGCAAAACGTTGTCGTCAAGTAAGCACGGACTCTATATCGTCCGTTCTCTCAATGACGGTAAATACCGTAAGATTGTGATAAAGTAAATAAGTTTTATATATCATAGTAGTTAATTTAAAGTATTAAGGTTATGTTGAAGAATGTACTTTTCAGTGCCGCATTGCTGTCTGTAGTCAGTGTTGCAAGTGCACAGAATTCTTTCACACCTGAAGTGCGCGCAGCGCGTTTGACCAAAGGTGTAGAGAAAAACATCTTGAAAACCACAACGAACCAGCCTTTGGAAAGAAAAGGTTGGATTAACGTTCAAGGTTCAATCGTTCCCTCAAAGACACCTGCAAAGGTTTCTCCGATGAAGGCTGCATCAAGCAGCTTCTGGTTTGACTATAGCGACGGAGCAGAAGGCTTGAGCATCGCTGGATATGGTATTACTCAGTATGACGTGGCAATGCTCGTTCCGTCAAAGTACGCAGGCGCAAAGGTTGACTCTGTGTCTATCATGTTCTTTGACGGCACAAAGCTTAGCGATGTTTGCTACTGGATTCAGTCTCCCGAAGACGGACAACTCGTGTACCCGACATCTGGTGCTACTGCCACATTGTCATATCCTATAAGCTCTTCTGAAATAGTTAGCGCAGTGAAGGGTTCTGACAACAGATATACTGTATATCCTACAGACTTGAAGTTGCCTGAGGTGTTTACCATTCCTGAAGGCGGATGCATCGCTGGATATTCTTTGACCACAGCATACAATTCAAGTGACAGAAGTGACAATGGAAACTATCCTATCGTTACATATTCTGGAAATGACATACGGTATGGTCTGCTCTTGCATGCTGATGGCAAGTGGTACAACCAGTATGGTAGCGGCGACGGAAACATAACAATGGCACTTCACCTTGATGCTTCTGCTTGCGCTTCCAATGACATGACTGTCAATGGCGTGATTGAGTCTACTTTCAAACCTGGAGAATGCGAAATCCCCGTTTATGTAACCAACAACGCTTACAAGGCAGTTGAGAGCGTTTCGTACATCCTCACCATCGATGGCACGAAACAGGCTGAAACGGCTATGACTCTTGACGAGAACTATCAGATTGAGGGCGGTAGCAATGATGCTCTTTACATACCTGCAACCATCACAGAAGGCGAGCACTTCGTTTCTGTTGAGGTGACAAAGGTGAACGGTGAGACCAATGCAGCTACTACCACTTCTGGTACTGGCTATGTGCTTGGTGTAGAAAATCCTGCTGACCGTGTGTCTGTAGTAGAGGAAGCTACCAGCACTGCTTGCGGTTATTGCCCGCGTGGTACTGTAGGTCTGAAGAAGGTGAAAGAGGCTCTTGGCGACAAGGTGATACCTCTTTCTATTCACGCAAACTATACTTCGAAAGCCAATGACCCGATGGTTTGCGACGACTATGCGTCGTTCTTCGATTTCTTCTCTATGACCAGCTTCCCCAACGCAATCGTTGACCGTGTGGCAGGCGTGGATCCTTATGTAGGTCTTGGCATTGGCACAGACTATTATGAGACAGACGCACAGGGTAATCTTACGAAGTACAAGTTCGCTCTCGACAAGAGCGTTACCATGATAGCTAACGCTTA
>CAVKVO010000043.1:0-13090 GCA_963659575.1 Prevotella sp. CAG:1031 | reverse complement strand
TGTATGAGATGGTGTTCGACCTGATGTTCTCGCTCAACGCCACCGAAGACCAGCTGGACTTCCCCGTGGTATACGGTTCGGCAAAGAACGGATGGATGAGCGAAGACTACAAGAAACCCACAACCGACATCACATATCTGCTCGACAAAATCATCGAAGTGATACCCGCTCCGAAGATGATTGAGGGCACTCCGCAGATGCTCATCACATCGCTCGACTATTCAAGCTACACGGGTCGCATCGCAGTGGGACGCGTACACCGCGGCACTCTCACCGACGGAATGAACGTAACCATAGCCCACCGCGACGGATCTATGGAGAAAACGAAGATCAAGGAGCTGCACACCTTTGAGGGAATGGGCCACAAGAAGACTCCGGAGGTGAAGAGCGGTGACATCTGCGCCGTGATCGGACTGGAGAACTTCGAGATTGGCGACACCATCTGCGACTTTGAGAATCCGGAACCGCTGCCCCCGATAGCCATCGACGAGCCTACCATGAGCATGCTCTTCACCATCAACGACTCGCCGTTCTTCGGCAAAGAAGGCAAGTTCGTCACCAGCCGCCACATCAACGACCGTTTGCAGAAGGAGCTGGAGAAGAACCTGGCCTTGAGAGTGCGCCAGTTTGAGGACAACACCGACAAGTGGATTGTTAGCGGACGTGGTGTGCTCCACCTCTCTGTGCTCATCGAGACCATGCGCCGCGAGGGCTACGAGCTGCAGGTGGGTCAGCCGCAGGTGATCTTCAAGGAGATTGACGGTGTGAAGTGCGAGCCTATTGAAGAACTTACCATCAATGTGCCTGAGGAGTTTGCCTCAAAGATGATTGATATGGTTACTCGTCGCAAGGGCGACATGACCTCAATGGTCAACCTTGGCGAGCGTGTCGACATAGAGTTTGAGATACCTTCGCGCGGTATAATCGGTCTGCGCACCAACGTACTCACCGCAAGCCAGGGCGAAGCCATCATGGCTCACCGCTTCAAGGAGTATCAGCCGTATAAGGGCGATATCGCACGCCGCATCAACGGTTCGATGATTGCCATGGAAAACGGTACTGCTTTTGCCTACTCGATAGACAAGTTGCAGGACCGCGGTAAGTTCTTCATCGATCCAGGCGACGAGGTTTACGGTGGCGAAGTGGTAGGTGAGCATGTGCACGACAACGACCTCGTGGTCAATGTCACCAAGGCTAAGCAGCTCACCAACACCCGTGCCAGTGGTTCCGACGACAAGGCGCGCATCGTGCCGCGCACAGTGCTGTCGCTCGAAGAGGCTCTGGAATATATCAAGGAGGACGAAATGGTGGAGGTGACTCCCAAGAGCATGCGTATGCGCAAGATAATCCTTGACCACAACGAACGAAAGAAAAACGCCAAGAACTAAGGATTGGCGGAAACAATACCAATAAAATAACGGCTTGCACCAACATGATTTCATGCGGTGCAAGCCGTTTTTGTATACGGAAGTGGTAGGAGGTACGGCGCCCTCGCCGTATCATTCGTGAGCAAATGAAGCGATTAATAGCTCAAACTATTCTTCTTTCGCTCTAAGGAGCGATTGGTACGGTGAGGGCACCGTACCTCCTACGCTGCGCAAACGAAGCCTGTAGTGGGCGAAGCGTCCTCGCTTTGCCCTTGTTGCAGTTGTCGTAGTTGCAGCAAATGAAGCCTGTAGTAGGCGCTGCGTCCTCGCTGCGCCCTTGGCTCAAATCCAGCTAATCGTTTCTAAAAAGACGCTAACGTCTTACTCTGGATACTTCATATTGTCCTCAGTGATGCAGTTTAGCACCTCGTTCAGGTATTTCCGTGCCTCAAACCGAGCCATTGGCAGGTCGTGAAGAAGGTAGTTGCCGCAATCGCGAGGCGCCGTTCCGGGCACTACTCCATCGAAATCGGCCACGAAACTGAACGTCCGGCGCATCAACTCCACTATATCTCGGCTCTCAAAGTCGCCTCGCAGCAGCAGGTAGTTGCCCGTCAGGCATCCCATAGGACCCCAATAGACTATCCTGTCTTTCCACTCCGCGTCATTGCGCAGATAGGTTGCCGCCAGGTGCTCAATGGTATGGAGTGCTCCGGGATGGAGCGCCGGCTCACGGTTGGGCTCTTTCATGCGAATGTCAAACGTGGTTACGGTGTCGCTGCCCACGTTGTCCTTGCGCGAAACGTATATTCCGCGCAGCAGTTTCTCGTGGTTGATTGTGAAACTTGGTATCTTTTCCATGTCTTATTGCTTAGTTTGTCTTCTATATATATAAGGTATCGCCGAGATTACAGACTCTCAAGGAACGCCTTTGTCACGCCGAACGACCCGTCGGCAATGCGGTCCCAGAAGTCGAAATACTGCGAAGCCTTGGTGTCTTTGAGCGGTATGTCGCTTATTATGCGGAAACTGATGAAGGGCACTCCGCGCAGATGGCACACATGGGCGATGGCTGCCGACTCCATATCCACCGCCATTGCGTCGGGGAAGTTGTCGAGTATGGAGCGCATTTTCTCACGGCTGTCCACAAACCAGTCGCCGGTTACGATAAGTCCGGGAGTGATTTTTGTGCCGCAGTCCAGCGCCTTGGCCTTGTCGAGCAGCCGACTGTCGGACGTGAAGCGTGCCGGAAGTCCCATTATCTGGCCGAACTGCTGCTCCGAACCGCAGTATGCGTCGTGGTAACACGCTTCGGTGGACACCACAACCTCCTGAGTTTCGAGCTCCACCGACGCTCCTCCAGCCACTCCGGTGGACACTACCGCGTCGGGAGCGAAGCGGTCTATGAGTTCCACTGCACCCATCGCGGCGTTCACCTTGCCTATTCCGCACTGCGAAAGCACCAGCTCGTTGGCACCAATCGTGCCGGTTACAAACGTCTTGCCGCCCGCTTCTGTCTCTTCAGCGTTGCTGAGCAACTGCTTTATGCGCTGGAACTCCTTGTCCATCGCTATCACTATTCCTATCTTCATAATGTTGTTGTTTGTTTTATATGGTTTGTCTTTGTATCCTTTTTCAACCGTCGCTTATATTCCACAAAGGTACTAATAAACAGCGAAGTGGCTCGTTTTTGCCCTCTACTATTCGGCCTTTCCGCTCGCAAAGAAGCTGATAGGTTGGGCGAAACGTTAAATTTTGCTTAACGCGCAGTACATTTAATAAGGTAGAGAGGTCGTAAACAGCACAAAATGTGTAACTTTGCATCCGCAATTTCAATATTTAATCATTTTCAACAAACATCTATGTATTTAGATCCATCTAAGAAACAAGAGATCTTTGGACAATACGGAAAGTCCAACTCTGACACTGGTTCAGTAGAAAGCCAGGTGGCATTGTTCTCATACCGTATTTCCCACTTGACGGAGCACTTGAAAAAGAACCGTAAAGATTATACCACGGAAAGAGCATTGACCAAGTTGGTAGGTAAGCGTCGCGCTTTGCTTGACTATCTCTACGACAGAGACGTTGAGCGCTACCGTGCTCTTATCAAGGCACTGGGTCTGCGTCGATAATCAAAGCAGACACAAGCTCTTAGAAAAAACTAAAAATCCGCAGGCCAAACGGTCTGCGGATTTTTTATATCCGCCCTCGACGTGGCAGTCAAAGGGCGGAAGTATGAATGAAAAGTCGAGTTGTTGGGGATGTCTGAGTGACGGGATATATGGTTCAGTCAGGCTGATTGCGCCTGTTTATTTCTTCTTTACTCCTTTATAAACAAGTATCGCCACCACTACAGCTGCCAGTGCAAGCAGAACGTAACCTATCTCATGGCTGTATTTTGTGGCCAGGATGTAAACGTCGTTGGTGGTTTTCAGGTCCGTGAAGCGGTATATCAGATAGCCAAGAAGCGCGAGTACGGAGTTCCATACCGCCGCTCCAAGCGTTGTATAAAGCAAGAAATGGTCTATCCGCATGCCTGCCAAACCTGCAGGAATGCTTATCAACTGGCGCACAGCCGGTATCAAACGACCGAAAAACGTGGATGCTGCACCGTGTGTACGGAAGTATTCCTCGGCGTTTTCCACCTTCTCACGGTCAATAAGGCACATGTGTCCGATGCGGCTGTCGGCGAATTTATACACGATAGGACGGCCAAGCCAACGCGCAAGGTAGTAGTTCACGAGTGCTCCGACATCGGCTCCCACAGTGGCAAACACCACTACGAGCACGATATTCATGCTGTCGTCGGCCATAGACTTCCATGCTGCGGGCGGCACAACGACCTCCGAGGGGAAGGGAATGAACGAACTTTCGATGGCCATGAATATCGTTACCACCCAATAGTTGAGGTTCTCCAATACCCATTTGAACAATTCTGCTGTATCCATTGCTTGTGATTTTTGTATTTTCCTGTGGCTCTTGTTGTCGTTTGGCAGCGCTTTCCCACCATGTTCTCGATGATTATGATGTCTCTACATTATCTCTTTGAGCGGCTTGAGCACAAACTCGCGCTCGGCAATCAGCGGATGCGGTATCTTCAAGTCGGCTTCATCGACGGTAATATCGTCGTAGATAAGAATGTCAATGTCGATGATTCGGTCGTGATAGCAGCCGTCCGATGACTTCTCTGTGCGCCCCATTTCGCGCTCAATCGCCTGCGTTGCTTCGAGTACTTCGCGCGGTGACAGTTCGGTAGTGCACCTTACGGCGGCGTTGACAAAGCGGTTGGGTGAGTCGAAGCCCCACGGTTCGGTCTCGATATTGGACGACCTGCGCTCCACAACGCCCACCTTTTCGCTTATTTTCCTCACCGCCTCGTCTATGTTTTCCTTACGGTTGCCGAGGTTAGAACCAAGTCCGAGATATACTGTATGCACGGTTGTCTTGCCGCAGATCAGTCGTTCATTATCAGGAGTGCATCGCCATAGCACCCGAATTTGTACTCGTTTTCAACCGCAAGGTTATAGGCTTCCATCACCAAGTCGTAGCCTCCGAAAGCTGCGGTGGTCATCAGCATGACCGATTCGGGGTGATAGAAGTTGGCAACCATGCAGTCTGCCATTCCGAAGTCGTACGGTGGGAATATAAACTTGTTGGTCCAGCCCTCGTATTCCTTCAGCAAACCGTCGGTACCTACGGCAGTTTCGGTGGCTCTGACGGAGCTTACGCCCACGGCGCAGACCCTGTGACCGGCACTCTTGGCAGCGTTTACCGTCTTGCAAGCCTCGGCTGTGATCTCCATCTGCTCCGAATTCATCTTGTGTTTGGTCAGGTCTTCCACCTCAATCGCCTCGAAATTGCCCAGTCCGCAGTGCACTGTCACATAGGCAAAGGCTATTCCGCGTATCTCAAGCAGCTTCATCAGCTCCCGGCTGAAGTGCAGTCCCGTAGAGGGAGCGGTCACTGCGCCCTCGTTTTTGGCAAATATAGTCTGGAAATTCTCCGCGTCGTCCTTGGTTGCGCGGCGGTGTGCTATGATGTAACGTGGCAGTGGAGCTTCGCCAAGCGAGAACAATTCGCGCTTGAACTCGTCGTGCGGACAGTCATAAAGGAAGCGAAGCGTGCGTCCGCGGCTCGTTGTGTTGTCAATAACTTCGGCAACCATCGGTCCTTCCTGGTCGAAAAAGAGTTTGTTTCCGATGCGAATCTTCCTCGCAGGTTCCACGAGTACGTCCCAAAGACGCAGCTCGTCGTTCAGTTCGCGCAGCAGAAACACTTCTATCTGGGCGTCCGTCTTCTCCTTAGTGCCGTAGAGACGTGCAGGAAACACCTTGGTGTCGTTGAAAACAAAGGCATCGCCCTCATCGAAATAGTTCACAATGTCCCTGAAACCGAGATATTCCGGTTTGCCGTCAGCGCCTTTGACCTCCTTGCCTTTGGCGTCTTTCTTGAACATTTCGATGGTTTTGCTCTTGCGATGCACCACCATGAGACGACATTCGTCCCTTCTGTATACCTTATCTACACTACCGTCCTCGTTCGGAAAGGCGCGGAACGGTGGTTCAAGCGCAACGAGAGACTCAGGAAGGTTGAATTTGAATTGCGATAGTTTCATGTCTTTTGTATGTTTCTCCGTTTAACATTGTTCCGTGATGGCCTGTTTCTCTAGCCATCCGGGAAATTCGTCAAGCGTAATGCAGTCGTTTATGTCCACGTTTCCCACTCTTGTGCGGCAAAGCTCGGTGAGAAACGCTCCGCTACCCAGGGCTTGGCCGATGTCACGAGCCAAGGCGCGGATGTAAGTGCCCTTGCCGCATACCACGCGGATGCCCATTTGCATCCGTTTCGGGTCGAAATGGGTCAGCTCAATGCAGTCTATATGCAGTGCCTTAGGCTTCAGTTCCACCTCTTTCCCCTTGCGTTTCAGCTTGTATGCCCTTGCTCCGTCAACCTTGCAGGCCGAGTAGGCTGGTGGCACCTGCTGTATCTCGCCAACGAAACGCGGCAGAACTTGCTCTATAAGTTCCCTGCTGATATGCGCAGTAGGGTAGGTTGCGTCAACTGTGTGCTCCATATCAAAGCTCGGAGTGGTGGCTCCAAGTTGCAGCGTTGCCGTATATTCCTTGGTTTGGTATTGCAGTTGCTCAATCTCTTTGGTCTTCTTTCCGGTGCAAAGTATCAGCACTCCGGTGGCCAGAGGGTCGAGTGTTCCGGCGTGTCCCGTCTTGATGCGCTTCACGCCCAGCCGCTGCGATATCAGATACCGCACCCTTGCCAAGGCTCCAAAGCTCGACATACGGTACGGTTTGTTGAGATATATGTATTCCCCTTGGATGAAATCCATCTGATTATTGCAGGAAAGAGTATACCACAGTGGCCGCTCCAGCTATGGCGCAATATATGGCGAAGTATATCAGCTTGCCCTTCTTCACGATGTCTATCATCCACTTGCAAGCCAGGCAGCCCGAGATGAAGGCCGCAAAGAAGCCTACCACGAGTGGCAGAGCGCCTATTCCGCCGAACACGTCCTCGCCTTTCACGGCTTTAAGCGTGTCCAGAAGAGCCTCACCAAGTATCGGCGGTATCACCATGAGGAAAGAAAACTGTGCCATGCTGGCCTTTTTGTTGCCCAAAAGCAGTCCCGTGGCGATGGTAGTGCCCGACCTGGACAGTCCGGGAAGCACTGCGCAGGCCTGCGACAGACCTATTATGAATGCGTCACGCAGACTTATGTGCTCCTTTTGGCGCGGCTTTGCATAGTAAGAGAACGTGAGCAACACCGCAGTAAGCACAAGCATGCAACCTACGATGAGCAGTCCGGAGCCGAAAATGGCCTCTACCTTGTCCTTAAAGAATACACCCACGATGCCCACGGGTATCATTGACACCACGATGTTGAGCGCATAACGAGTTTCAGCGTTCAGTTCGCACTTGAACAGTCCGCGGAAAATCCAGTCAATCTCTTTCCAAAGCACAACGAGAGTGCTCAACACCGTGGCCACATGCACCACAATGGTGAACGCCAGATTGTCCGCTCCGTCTACGCCAAACAGGTAGGAACCGATGGCAAGGTGGCCACTGCTGCTCACGGGCAGGTATTCTGTCAGACCCTGCAAGAGTCCCAGCACCAATGCTTCAAACCAATTCATTGCGCTTGCTTATATGTTTGATGTGGTTTTCTCGTCGTCTTTCTCTGCGGCAACCTTGCTGGTTTCCGTTGCAGCCTTGCTGATTTCCGCTGTCGTTTCGCTGTCCTTGCTGCGATACATCACCGCGAAAATCATGGAAACGAAACCGAACAGGCACACTACCGGGGCTACCTTTATGCGTCTTGCGCTGAAGATGTCCGGATCAAATGTGTTTTCCGTTGAACCAGAACCGCTCATAAGGATGAAACCAATGACCACTATTGCCATGCTCACGGCAAGCAATATGAAGTTCATGCGGCCGAAAGCCAAATTTCTCTTGTCCATATTATATATGTATGTTATATGTTTACGCTTAGATATTGTACAGTTCACCGGCAGTCATGCGCAGGAACTTGTTGACCGAAAAGAACGAGCACAGTGCCGTTATCACTATTCCGAACAGGAAAACTGCGGCAGCCGTGGCGGCCAGGTCGTGCCATGTCACTATCGAAAGCATGCCCGGTTCATAACTGCACAGGGCATAAAACGCTCCTCCGAGTACTCCGCAGGCCAGCAGTGCAGCCACAAGACCGATGCCGACGGCACGCCTTAGGAACGGACGGCGTATGAATCCCCACGATGCCCCTACCAGTTTCATGGTGTGGATGAGGAATCGGCGCGAATAAACGCTAAGTCTTACGGAGTTGCTTATCAGTGAAAAAGACACGCAAGTGAGCAGCACAGCGAGCACAAGCAGCACACCACTGAGCTTCTTGAGGTTGGCGTTCACCTTGTCCATCAGGTCTTCCTGATAGGTCACGCTGGTCACTCCTGGTCGTTTCTCAATCTCTCTTGAAATCCAACCGAGCGATTCGCGGTTGGCATAGTCGGCCTTCAGACGTATTTCGAGCGATGCCGAAAAGGGGTTGAAACCCAGAAATTCGGTCGGGTCAGACCCCATTGCGTCGCATTGCTCGCGCTTTGCCTGTTCCTTACCTATATAGTCTATGCTGCGGGTATACGGTCTGTGATACAGTTCCTTGCACAGACGGCGGGCGTCGTTCACGCTCATTCCGTCGTCAAGCAATACGGTCACTGTAAGGTTCTCCTTTACATAAGAAGACAGATTGTTCGCCGCAAACACGGAAAACACGACCAAACCCAGCAAAACGAGCACCATCGTGGTGCTTATACATAAGGTCACGACCTGCAAGGCATGGTGCCTGTGGGTCTTCTTCCTGTTCTTTGCCATTTCTCTTTTGGATATAACACACCAAATTTGCTGCAAAGTAACTAAAAAAAATACGGCCGCACAACAGATTAACTACTATTAACGGCAAAGCCTCACCAGCGGTATATCGGGAACGAGGGCGTATGGGTGTCATCACCTAAAACGCCTTGAAACGTCACGAACGACGCTCTATCCCCATGGCTTTTGCCTTTTCTTCGAGCAGTTTCATGAGCGGTTCGCGCTCGTTGGCCACCTTGTTGTCGAGCACAGCGTCCTTGAGAGTCTGCTTGAGCACGCCCACTTCGCGGCACGGTTGCAGGCCGAACATCTCCATAATCTCGTTGCCGTCGATGCACGGTTGCAGCAGTCGCTTGTAGTCTTTCTCCTTCAGATCGGCCAACTTCTGGCGTACTGTGCGGAAATTCTCAAGGAACAATCGCTTGCGGGCTTCGTTTTTGCTTGTTATGTCGGCCTCGCAGAGCAGCATAAGGTCGTCGGTGTCGTCGCCGGCATCGTTCATCAGTCGCCTCACGGCACTATCTGTCACAATCTCGTCGGCTATTGATATCGGGCGCATGTGCAGGTCAACGAGCTTCTGCACATACTTCATCTTAGCGTCGAGCGGCAGCGACAACCGCCGGAATATCTGCGGCACCATCTTCGCGCCCACGTAGTTGTGGTTATGGAATGTCCATCCGATAGCGTTGTCCCACCGTTTTGTGCGCGTCTTGCCTATGTCGTGCATCAGGGCAGCCCAACGCAGCCACAGGTTGTCGCTCTTTGAGCAAACGTTGTCGAGCACTTCGAGTGTGTGGTAGAAGTTGTTCTTGTGTCCCTTGCCGTTTCTTGTCTCCACTATGTCGAGCGCAGCCAGTTCGGGGAAGATGAGATTGAGCAGTCCGCACCGCTGCAAGTCCACAAAACCACGGCTCGGCGTGCGCGTCATCATTATCTTGTTGAGTTCGTCCTTGATGCGTTCGCCGCTCACAATCTTTATCCTGTCGGCGTTGCGCACCAGTGCATCGAACGTTTCGTCCTCTATCATGAAGTTCAACTGCGTGGCAAACCTTATGCAGCGCATCATTCTCAACGGGTCGTCCGAGAAGGTTATGTCTGGGTCGAGCGGCGTTCTTATTATACCGTCCTCAAGGTCGTATGTGCCGTCGAAGGGATCCACGAGTTCGCCGAACCTGTCTTTGTTCAGACACACGGCCATGGCGTTGATGGTAAAGTCGCGGCGGTTCTGGTCGTCCTCCAGAGTTCCGTCCTCTACCACCGGTTTGCGCGAGTCGTGACTGTAACTCTCCTTGCGTGCCCCCACGAACTCCACCTCCATGCCGCCAGGCAGTTTCACCTGCGCCGTGCCGAAGTTGCGGAACACAGTGAGCCGAGCCTTGCGTCCGAGAGTCTGCTTCAGTTCGTTGGCCACGCGTATTCCGCTGCCAACCACCACCACGTCGATGTCGTTAGAGGGACGTTCAAGAAACAAGTCCCGCACGTATCCGCCTACGACATAGCACTCCAATCCGAGTTTGTCTGCCGCAGCCGATATCTGCCGGAACACCTCTTTGTCCAGAGCCTGTGCCAGTTCGTTGTCTGTGAGTATCTTCATTATTTTCTGGAAAAACTGTGCAAAGGTAGCGCAAAAAGGGGATATATACAAACGAACCGCGCGTTTGGCTGCGGACTACGTGGCAAGTGGTGTGGCACCTGCGCACGGCTTCGTGCCCCAAAAGCAAAGACACAGTGCCGACAAAGACTTTGAAATGCAACGGTAATGCGGCATTTTTCGAAGAAAATCCGGGATAGTTTTGGTCGCTTTACCTATTTACCGTAAATTTACGGCAGATATTAAACTCTTAAAGATAGGTGATGGATGGAGATTCAACTGAACGAATACCACAAGAAGGTCAACGCCCAGATGCAGAAAAGCATGGCTTACTGGCGCGCGCATCCGCTTTCTCTAGATCAGTGCTTGGCGCAATTCAAGCGGTTGCGGGAACAACGGCTTGCAAGGGAGTCCAGGTTGCAAGACTAAAGCCTTGGGCTTTGGACAACGGTTGCTGGATAGAAGATCCGGAAACGTTGGGAGTGTTCTCAGACAGAGGGTCGGAGAACGAGGTTTATATGGGGTTTGACGGAGTGAATGTATACAAGTTGAATGACTTTCGTTACTCGGACGACAACCTTACACCGTTCTTTGAGCGCATAGAAGCCCACAATAGATATTTTACAGCGTGCCCGTATGAACTTGTCGGATTTGCGCAAAACAGGGATGGAAAGGTGTGCGCAGTGCTGCGACAGCAGTTTGTTGCAAACGCGAGGGAAGCCTCTGCGGAAGAAATCCGTGCGGAATTTGAACGCATGGGCTTTCGTTCGGAAGACAATGACGGATACTTTACCAACGGCATCCACGACATTTTTGATGCCGTACCCAATAATGTTCTTGTTGGAGATGATGGCAATTTCTATTTTATCGACACCATTATCTTCAAGTCAAACACCGACGGGTTGGATACATATCGGCGGTATTCGCCCAATTACACAAAGAAACAAAATCACTAACGCAATTAGACGCAAACGCGTTTATGTCTGAGTGTAGCCCTGTTTCCGCAATTCTTCAGCCACAGCCGCCAGTTCTTCGTACCACTCCTTGCCGAATCGGCGAGTGAGGGGGGCTTCGAGAAACTTGTATACAGGCAGTTTTAGTTCGCGTCCCTTCTTCACTGCCGGGGCACAAACGTTCCATCTGTGGTAGTTGAGTCCTATGTGACCGTCGCTCAAACGCTTCTCGCGGATAGGGTAGAGGGCGCAACTGATGGGTTTCACGAACGGCGTTCGTCCGGCACGGAAAGCCTTTTCGAGGGCGCAGAAGCAGCATCCGTCTTCGTGACAGGTGAACACGCAGTCCTTTCCTCCCACGATACTGGTGACGAGGTCGCCCTCACGGTCGCAGTATGCCACGCCCTGTTTGTCAATCACCGCCTGGGCATTGGCCGTCAGGTCGTTCCACACCGTGTCGAGAATGTTTTCTATTTCCGCCGTTTCGTCGAGAGTTACGGGTGCTCCGGCATCGCCTTCCACGCAGCATTCGCCGTGGCAAGCGTCAAGGTCGCAGCAGAAACACTCGGTGAATATGTCTGACGACACCAGTACGTCGCCGATTTCAAGTATCATTATGTAGTATTGTATTCGTTTAGTCTATGCTCATCACCACTCTACAGGAGCTTCTCCGTGCTCCTCAAGGAAGGCGTTGGCGCGCGAAAAGTGGTGGTTGCCGAACCATCCTCCACGGTTGGCTGACAGTGGCGACGGGTGTACCGACTGTAATATAAGGTGCTTGGACGCGTCAATCAGCCGTGCTTTGCTGCGCGCATAGCCGCCCCAAAGGATGAAAACGATGTGGTCGCGACCGTCGCTGAGGGCTTTTATTACTGCGTCCGTAAACTCCTCCCAACCCTGTCTTTGGTGGCTCGCCGCCTGATGTGCCCTCACAGTGAGTGTGGCGTTGAGCAGAAGCACTCCCTGACAAGCCCATCTCGTCAGGTCGCCAGTGAGAGGCATTGGCTTGCCGAGGTCGAGTTCAATCTCCTTGAAGATATTGATGAGTGATGGCGGAAGCCTCGTGCCGTCGGGAACGGAGAAGCTAAGGCCTTGCGCCTGACCGGGTTCGTGATATGGGTCTTGGCCTATGATGACCACTTTCACCTTGTCGAACGGACAAAGATTGAACGCATTGAATATCAGATTGCCCGGCGGATAGCACGTGTGCTGAGTGTATTCAGTGCGCACAAAGTCCGTCAAACGGGCGAAATACTGTTTGCTAAACTCGTCGTCGAGGTGTTTTTTCCACGACTCCTCTATGTTTACGTTCATTGTTTTTGTCGTTCTTCTTGTTTGCTTTGATGCTTTTTGTGTTAAAGTCCGCTTGCGTTGTGCAGTCGTGCGAGGTTGTCGTCCCACAGATTGCGCAGGTTTTCGATGTCGTCAGGGTCAGTATAGTCGGTTATGACGAGATGCAGTCCTCCCGTTATCTCACTTTTCTCTATGCGAAACTCCAGATAAGCGTCGTCGTTGTCGATGTAGTCCCACTTCAGCCGTATGCGACTGTTTTTCTCCCGCGCAATGATTCGCGCAGTTCTCGTGTCGTGTTGTCTCCACTCGTCGCCCCAGGTGAACGTCATTGTGTCGCCGTCTTCGTGCACTTCGTCGGCCATCCATTTCTGCAAACCGGCGTCGGTGCTTATCATGCCCCAGATTATCGATGGGGTTCTTGTGGCGAGTTCATATTCAACTGTCAACTTCTCTATGTCCATACTCGTCGTGGTTATGTGGTTGATACAAATTGTGTTTGTGTCAATGTC
>CAVKVO010000042.1:12168-13353 GCA_963659575.1 Prevotella sp. CAG:1031 | reverse complement strand
CGCAGCCTATCACACGTGAGGGCCTGCCATCTGTGGGAAACAGTGACGGGTCTTTGAGCGTCACCTTTTGGCCGATGGAGAGCGACAGTTCCTTTGCACGCCACCAAAACAGTGTGGCGGTGTAGGTCTTGTCGTCACGCTTGCACTTCTCCATGTACTCCTGCCCCTTTTCCAAGAGCTTCTTTTCTGCTGCGTCGACAAGTCCGAGTTCGTCGAAGTAGCTTGCGTCGTAGCCGCCAAGCGAGAAGGTGTCGCCCACGGCAGGATACAATACGGTGTCGGGCAGTGTGCGGCCGTAGTCGTCGCTGGCCACTATCTCAAACGAATCGGCCTCTACCGTGAGACTTCCAACGCTGCCGTCTTCGAGCACAACCGACGTGAACACATGCCCCTTCTTGCGGAAGTTGGCCGTGAAGCGCATGCCTGCCACCTTGCCTGTGTAGAAGAGCACGGTGAGGTCGCCTGCCACATCCTTGTAGTATTCCTCGGAAAAATTGAGGTTGGAATCGCCCACAACATAGAAGGTCTCATACTGCCCAGTGCCGTTGCCGTCGTCGTCCTTTACTTCCTTACGATAGGTCTGTATGCTGTCAATGGTAGAAGTAAGCGTTGGATAGATGTCGTCGAACGTGGCCACGCTCTCTACTATCCGCTCCTGTGGCAGATTGTCCTCTGCGTCAATCCAGTTGTGGCCGCTGTTCCATGACAATGGCAGCATCAGCCGCTGGTCGGTGAGTGCGGTGACGGTGGTCTCCTCCTCTACATCGTTGATGAAGTAACCGATGGGCACTTTGGCCGGCAGATATAATCGGGCTTACAGTGAACTTCGAGCCAATGTCTATGGTCTTGGTGGTGTTGATGATGATGCCGCCCTTGTTGTCCTTTACCGTAGCCGTAAAAGTCTGCCCAGCGAGATTGCCGGCGGTGAAGGTGACGTTGGTGGCGGCGTAGTGGCGGATGAAGGCTATGGTGCCCGGCGCTTCGTATGTGGTGGAAAGTTCGCTCTGCCGCTTCTTCACAAGCGTGGCGGTGAAGTCGAAGCTGGCGCAGTTCCATGCCGTGCCGTCGGTGATGGTGCCGCTGGAGGTGCCTGTGGTGGCGGCGTAGTTGAGGTCTTCAACGGCGAGGGAGATGTAGGCGTAGATGGTGTCTGCCGTATCTAATGTAAAAGACGGCAGTTCGGGT
>CAVKVO010000042.1:0-12158 GCA_963659575.1 Prevotella sp. CAG:1031 | reverse complement strand
ATGCCCTCAGTAAAGGCGTCAAGTTCTTGCTCCGACTTCTTCTCTACCATGGTTGTTTCCTTAGCGTCAGTCTGATTGTAGCGCACAAGGCGTGCTCCCACGGTGACCTTAATCCGTGGCGCCGACTTGTCGCTCTGACGTGGCACAACGTGGATCTGCACAAAGGTGCTGCCCATATCGGTGGTGTACTGCCCTGCCTGTATGGTGGTGTATACACTGTTCACGCTGTCGCTGCTGGCAGAGAGCTGCACCTTTTCGGTGAAGTCGCCAGTCTTGTAGCCATAGGAGATGAAGGAGGTAAAGGCCGAAGTCGTGGGGAAGTCCTTGGTGGCGAAGGTTTCCGTCTGCAAGTCCTTGAACATGTTGAGGGCAAAGGGGCGTGTGGTGTCCTTGACCACTCCGTCGAGCGTGGACATTACATCGAACACGAGCTTCTTCCTGTACCTCAGCGGCACATTGGTGGTTCCGCCGAACACATACAGACGTGTGGCATAAGTGCCGCTGCTGTCCGAAGCGTCCATGCCCGATGTGTCAACGCCGCTCTCAATGGTGATGGCGTCGCCAGTGGTCTCGCACTTGCCCATGTGTATGACAGAGCCGTCAACCCACCAGTCACAGTCGAACTCCTCAGCGATGCTTGACAGAGCGTCAATGAGGTTGGAGTTGGAGAATGTGAGAGCCTTGGCCTCTGCGGTGATGTCGCCGTCCAATTCCACGGTGTATGCCTTGCCATCGTAGGTCTTGCCATATCCGAGGGCTTCGAGGTTGGCCAAGAACACTTCCATGAACACGCCTATCTGCGCCGTCAGACTCCACGAAGCCTCCTGTCCGCCGTTCTTAGGGCGATACTTGAAGAGCTTGTTCTGCCACTTGTAGTAGTCAGCGTCCAGGCGCAGTTCGTAGTCGTAGCCCCCAGTGTTGGCGTTGGCCGTGGGCTGTGTCTCGGTGACAACGGTGTAACGGCCGAAGCCGTCGAGGTCGCAGTAGCAGCCAAGGGGGAAGTCAATGGGGTCTGCGAGGGAGAGCTTCAAGGTGATATAGTCTTCCTTCATCAGCTCCCTCTTCAGCGTGCTGTCCTTAGGGATGGATGATGTGTATAAGGCCGTGCCGTCGGCGGAATAGATGGTAATGGTGGTCATGGTGTGCGAGGTCTGTATGTTATAGTGTTATGTCGCTCGAAGTCTCCACGGTGCGGTTGGCCGGATTAGGCTCGTTGAGCTTCAGAGTGAACTTGCCCAGCCGTCCGTTATACTCGGAATACTGCGAGCACGAGGTGTAGTATAGATGATAGGTGGTCTTGATGTAGCTGCTGCCCTCCCACACGTGGAGCGTGAGGTCTATCGCCCCTTTCTTTAGTTCCTCGCAAAAGGCGTGGTAGCGCATGAGGAACTGTGCGAGTGTCGGTGCCTGTATGGCAAACACAAGCTGCACGTCACGCTCTGCCAACTTCGTGTTGCCGGCGTATGTGCGCTTGCCGTGCTCCAGTCGGCTCGTGCTTGTGATGTAGTCCTTGGTAGGCGCAGGGGTCATCAGTGCCGTGACCGATGTCTCTGCCAACGTCACGCCCCACCGCTGCTTGGTGTCCTGTTCCGTGGAATTGATGTATGCCTTTACGTTCTTCATGCCTTATATATTCCTTGTGTTCTGTTCAATCTTGCCAAGCCGCTCGTTCATCTCGTAGAGTTCGTGGGTGTTCTTGGCTATGTTCTCCAAGTGATCAACAGCCAGTAGTGATATGTTCCTTATCTCCATGGTCTGCATCCTTATGGTGTCGGCCGATACGCTCAGCACCTTGGTGTCGGCCTGTATCATGGCCACGGAGCTTCTTATCCCCTCGGTGGCTATCTGCATGGCGGTGAAGCGTCCCTCAATGGCCTTGCCCGTGTCCTCGGCAAGGCCCGAAGAAGATATGGTGGTGCTGTCCTGACCGTCTGACGATGTGCTCTCCCAGTCGAACATCTTCTTCAATGCCTCACGCTTTTCGAGCGCAGGGTTGACGATGTTCTCTTGGTATTCCCTTTGCAGACGGTCAAACTCCTCGTCGCTCATGTTGCCGTCTTCGAGGGCTTTGCCAAACTCCTTGTACCACGATTGCAGCTCGCTCTTGAACTCGTCCACAATCATGGCCTGCATGATGGCCGTACGCAGATATTCCTCGAAGTTGTCGGCGAAGTCCTGTGCGTCGCTGTCCATGTCGGTGAGCGACGAAAGGAACTCACTCTCTATGCTGTCGAACGACACCGATGTGAGGTGCTCGTAGTAGGAATCCTCGGCTTCCTTCAGCTCCTTCCAGTAGCCGATGTATGTCTCCATGAACTGCGAAGCGTCCTCCATACCGTCGTTGGCCAAGTCTTTGAGGATGATGAAGTCCTCGGTGGCATACTGCGACACATTGTACATCTGCTCGCTGGTGAGGTTGAAGAAGTCCTGCGCAGAGTTGACGGCCACGCCTGCGGCCTTGCTCACCCTCGCCCAACGCTCAGCGTCCATGCCCTTGTTCACCTCATACATCGTGCTGTGCTTGCTGCCTATGCCAAGGAATCCGCTTGACGAAGCGTCGGCCGAACGGTACATCGATTCCTTGGTGTTCTTCATCCTCGCTTCGATGTTGGCCTTTTCCAGCTCATACACATTCTTGGAGTCAACGATCTTGGCATCCTCCATGGTCTCCTTCAGGTTCTCCATCACCTTTTCCAACTCTTCATTGGTCTGTGCGAGGTGCGCAAGGTCGTCGTGAAGGGTCTTGTCGCTGTCGCCATTAACCCACGACGAAAGGCCGCCGAACGTGAGCGTATCGCCTATCTTCATAAGGTGCGAACCGAGGTTCTCGAAGGTCTTGGTGATGATGTCGCCGCTAAGCACGTCGTCAAGGATGCTCTCTACAGAGCCGAAGATGGTGTCTTGCAGACTGGTGAAGATGCCACTCAGACCGTTCTGCGCTATAATATCAAGGGTTCCGAGTATTGAAGATATGATGTCGCCAGCGATACCGCTGTCGCCCAAGGCCGATGCGAGCGACTGTGAGACCTTGCTGTTCTTGCCGAACAAAGACTGCAAGCCTTGAACAAGCGTGTCGGCCAGTTCACCTTCCAGTTTCCCTTTGCCGAACAGTTTGTCAAAGGAAGTAAACGCCTTTGCCACTCCTGCGAGGGTTCCCGATGTGAGACCGGCAAAGGCTTCCTTTAGCTGATTGATTTGGTTGACGGCCTGTTGCGAGGAACTCTGCAAGTCGCTTGATGTCTCCGTCACCTGTGTGCCAAAGTCCTTCACCTGCTCCGAGCATTGCGCAAGGTTGGCTTCGGCTCGTGCCACCTCCGCTTTGGCCATGTCATATTCCTCATTGTCGGTCGTGCCGTTGGCTTCCGCTTTCCTAAGCCGCTCCTTTGCGGCTGCGAGGGCTTCGGTGGCCTTGCGCTCTTTCTCCTGTGCGGCGGTGTAGTTCTTGAGGGCAGCTTGATAGGCAGTGAGGTCGTCGGCCACTTTCTTGAAGATGTCACTGTCCCAAACAGTGTTGGACCGCTCCAGCTTGTTAATCAGTTCGTAGAGCGTCTTCTGCTCTTCGAGCGACGAAGACTTGAACTCCTTGGAGCTTGCAATGGCTTTCAGTTGGTCAATCGTCGGTTTGAGCTGGTCTTTGAACATAGCCCCGAACTCCCCGAACACGCTGCCCCAGTCCACACGCTGCTTAATGGCTTCAATCTCCTTCTGCTGCACGGCACTGTCACGTTCGGCTTCCAGCGACTTTATCTTCCACTGCTTTGTGGCCTCGTTGTCAGCCGACTCGTTGACCTCCTTTATCTTCTGTGCGTACTCCTCGGCTATGGCCAGCTTCTGCTGCTGGTATGTGCCGTAGTTCTTCAGGTAGTCGCGCATGGCCTCCGCCTGTGCGGTGAGTTCCACTTGGTTGGCCTTTTGGATGATGAACTCCTCAATCTTCTTGTACTGTTCCTCTATGGATGCGATGAAGGTGTTGTCGAGCATACTGTCATCCCACGCCTGCACCTTGTAGCCTTTCGAGGATGCCTTCTTCACGGCTTCCGACGCTTCAAACTCTTCTTTCTGCCTTTTTCTTTCGGCTTCAATTGCAGCGAGCTTCTTCGCTTCGTTCTGCGCCAGTTCTTTCTGTGTCTCACGGTTGCGCTCAGCTATGACTTTCGCCTCACCGTCTCTCATGGCATTGATACGTGCGTCGGTGACTGCTTCTTCAAGTTCCTGCGCAGCCTTTATACGTGCCGCGGTGTTCTTCCTTACCAATTCGCTCTCCTTGGAGGATGCCGCTGTCTGTGCGTTCGCCTGCGTCGTAGCTTTGTTGGCCGCTGAATTGGCGGAGTTCTCCATCTTGCGCTCGTTCATCGCTTCCATCCTCGTGAGCATCCTCAACGAGCTTACACGCTGCGCCTGTGTGGTAAGCAGGGTGATATGCAGGTCACGCTCTTTCTTCAAGTCCTCCAAGGACACGGTGTGGAGCTTGTTCCTGTTCTGTTGCGCTTCATACAGTTGCTTCTGCGCAGATATAATGTCTTTGTATTTTTCCTCTTTCAGTGCCTTAACTTTGGCTATCTGTTCCTCTTTGGCTTTGCCGGTGAGCTTGTATATCTTGTTCATCTCCTCGGCAATGGTGCCTTCCATTGCGGCTTCTTTCTCTTTGGCTTTGCCCAGTGCGATGTTCGCATTAAGCTCTTGCATGGCTACGTCCTTGGCTTGCGAGGCTTTGTCTATCATTCCATTGAAAGCTGTGCTAAGGTCCTTGCCGAGTTTGTCATCGGTGGCGGCGTTGTAGAGCATCTTCACGCTGCCAGTAACGGCCTTTATCTGGGCATCCACTGCATTCAGTGCTGTTTCCACGGCGGCGTTGAGACCTTCGCCCATTTCGGACACGCCTTGCTTGAATGTGTCCCAGTCAAGGGTGAAGATACCTTTCAGCGTGTCACCGAGACCTCCAACCAACTTGGAAACAGTCTTGATGGCACTCTTGAACGTTGTCACCACGGCCTTGCCGAAAGCGTTAAGAGGACCATTGGCATCAGCGAAAGCATGGTACAAGTAGCTGCCGAAGATGACCACAATGTCTGTGATGCTCGACATGATTGAGCCGAAGTATGCGCTTAGTGCGGTAAACGCTTTCTGTCCCTCAGCTGACTTCGTGAACCACGTGTACATGGCACGCAAGCCTACAACGATGGCGGCGATTACTGCACCCACCGGAGTGGCGCACATTGACCACAGAGCCTTTGTCACTCCACCGATAGACGTAAGAACATTGCCAAGAGGTATAGGCAAACCATTGAGCGCAGTCTTCATGTTGCCAAGCGACTGCTGGAACTTACCGTGGCCTGTGGCTGCGTCTACCACCTTCTGCTTGTATTCGCTCAGCTTGTTGCCTGCCGACGATAGAGCTTCGCCCAGACGGTCGAAGCCTATCCGTTGCGAAAGATTGGAAAAGGAAGTAGATACGCTTTGTCCTACCTCTTGGAACTTCGTCTTTATCGGTTCGAGTTTGGCACGGACAGAATTGGAAAGCGACTCAAAGGCGGATGACACCTTGCCCTTTATCAGATTGGCTTCGTCGATGATGTCGCCGAAAAAGCTGCGCCCTCTTGTCGTGCCTTGCGACAGTTTCTCCTGCACGCTGGCCACGCCCTCCATTGCCTGTGTCGACGATTGTGCCTGTTGCTGGAGCGATGACAGATTGCCCTTTGCTTCAACCAGTTCTTTGTTGAGACCGTCAATCTGCTGCTGAATGGCGGCCACGGCCTGACTGTTGCCTGCTGCCGCTGCTGCTTGCATCTCGGTTTGCAGCGACGCAATGGTCTGTTCAAGGCTCTGCACAACCTGCTGCTGGAGAGAAAAGGCCGTCTGGGCAGTAGCCGATGACTGTGTCACCGCTTGCCCATATTCGGAAATCTTCTGTTTGAGATATTCCACTTTTGCTGCTTTCTCTTCCGGCTTGAAGTCAGAAAGCCGCAATTCTGCTGACAGTTGGTTGAGTTCTCCGAGCAATGATTGCGCTTTGGCTGAATAGTCGGCACTGTTCTTCGACAGTCCCGATATGCTCTGCGACAAGCTCTGCACCGCTGCGTTCTGTGCGCTGAACTTGTTGTTCAACACCTGCACGTCTTGCAGCTTCGCTTTCCACGTCTCTATCTTGTCTATAATCTGTTGGAAAGCGTCGGCGGTCTTGCTGTTTCCTGCGCCTGTCTGCTTCAACTGTGCGGCGGTTTCGGCTATTTCGAGCTTAGTTTTGCTCACTTCAAGGTTATAGCCCTTTAGCACGAGTGTGTCTTCCTCGTGGGCTTTCTTCACGGCTTTAAGTTCCTCTCCCTCTTCGCTCAACGATGCCGCATAGTCGCCCTTGGCCTGCTTCACCGCTTCGTATGCGCTCTTAGCCTCGGCAAGTGCCAATGCAGACTGCTGCACATAGCTTTTCTGTTCGGCCACACGTGCCTTCTGTTCGGCCAGTGTCTGGTTGAGTTCTTGGAGCTTCTGCTTCAAAGCGTCCACGGAGTTGGCTCCCACCTGCATGGAATTGCCCAGCGACTTACCCACGACACTGTCAATGCGTGCGCCGTCGGCTTCCACGTGGGTGGCCATCTGGTCGAAATTCTTTTGGAGGTCGGCTATCTGTTGCTGCGTCTTGGCGGTGTCTATCTCAACACTGAAACCAATTCTGCCCTCGTCGTTTGTCATACGTATATTTCCTTGTTGCTGTTCGTTGTGAAGTTCTTGGGGTTGTTCGCGTCGATGCTCTCGTCCCACTCGTCCTTTTCATCGTCGTAGTAAGGGGTGGCCTTGGTGTAGAGCACGAGGTTTGCGTGGCTAATGCCGTAGAGGATGTAGTCGGGCGTGGCGTTGAGGTTCTTAGCCCAGCCGAGCACTAATCCCCAGATGCTGTCTCCACCTCCTTTGTCCTTCTTAGCAGATTTACCTCTGACAGGGAAGTGGTAAGCACGAAAAAATCGCCGAACTGCGACGAACTGAGACGCTTGATGATGATGTTGTTGAGTGTCTGAATGTCCACCTCGTCGAGCAGCTTTTGTGCAAGATTGTCCACTTCCTGCGTCTCTGTGCTGCGCTTCTTGGTGGTGGTCACTGTGCGCATCCGCAGCCATGACCAGCGACTGTGCTGTTCGGTCACGGTGGTGCGCACTGTTCGGTGCTCCTTTATGCGCTTTGCTCCGAGTATGAGCGTGGCTGCAATCTTGCCTATAATCGACAAATCCTTAGCGGTGCTAAGGACTTCATACAAGGCGTTGGCTGCGTCTTTCTTTACTTCGGGCATTGTGGAGACCAGTGCTGACACGAGAATGAGCGTGCCTGTGGTCGGCGGAGCTATTGGGTATTCCTTGCCGTCAATGGTGATGCTGTCTGTTGCTTGCTCCAAGATGGTGGCGGCTGCTTTCTGTTCTAATGTTTCCATGATGATGGTCATTGGATGAAAAAATATAGATAGGGCGGCAGGACTTGAACCTGCACCTCATCCTTGCGGATGCGCTCTTGCTTTGAGCCACGCCCCTCGCGATAGTGAAAAGACAAATGTAGTGTTCTATGCCATTACGCCTTGGTGAAGATGGAATACCAGTAGCCGGCGTCGCCCTTGAGAATCTCAAAGTCTATGTCGGCGTAGTTTCCGTCTTCCTCGCTCCATCCGGGCTTGTAGGTGATGGTACACTTCGGGGCTTTGATGCCCTTTGCGCCTGAGTTCTTCGGAGTGATCTTCAAAGACCAGTCGCCGTCAACGATGTGGGTTGTCATCTTGATGTCGCCCTTGTCGTCGCCCTCTGTGGTGACAACCTCTCCGAGACCCAACAGAGTGAGCAGCGAAGCGTCAGGTTCAATCACACGAGTGGTGGCGGTGAAGCCGCCCTCCTGTGTCTCCTTTGCCACTGTCTCGCCGCCTGTGGCTTTCATTTCGAGACTTTCGCCGTCTGACGGTTCGAGCGAAGAAGACTTGTCTTTGATAGTACCGATGTCAGTAAGCGTGCCCGCCATGCTGTCGTCCGTGGTCTTGCCAATCTCAAACTTGCACTTGGACCACGCCATTATTTTCTTTGCCATAGTGATGATGTGTGTTTAGAATGTTATTAACTTGAATTGAATACCGATGTTGACCATGTGCTCGCTCTTGCCCGGCACCGCTATGGTGGCCGTGGCTTGGAAAAGGTCGAACGAATAGGCGGTGTCGGCTTCATTAAGTTTCTCCACCACCTCGTCGGTCACGGCTTCCAGTTGCATCAGCCTTGCCTTGTCGGGCACAAGGCTTCCGCTTCCGTTGTCGATGTCGGGCACGTAGATGTTGAGACGTGCCCTACCCTCTTGTATCTGGTCTGCCGTAACGTTGGAGACTGTGAGCACCGCGTCCTCGGTGTCAGCTTCGAGCGGACGCGTCTCGCTGGGGTAGAACGTTCCCTTGATGGTTCGCCCCATCAGCTCTTCGAGAGCTGCATACATCTCCATTTCTATCGTTGTAAGTCCTTTCTTTGCCATTGCGTTCACTTAGTGTTGAACATTCGGTTGAGCATCGCCTTAATCTTGGTGCGTGCCGTGCGCTCGCTTGTGTCGAGCACGTCGAGGCTCATGGCTTCGACATATTGGGCGTATGGCATACCTGCCACCATCAAGAAGACGATGCCCGAGGTTGGTTGTTTCGCTTCCAGTCTGTGCAGGAAGGCTGCGCCCTCTGCCATTCCCTTTGAGCCGTCGCCCTTGCGGCCAGCGGTGTTCTGCCAGTCGCCCTCCTTGACGATGTTGCCGTCGGAGAGGATGCAGTAGCCGATGGAGCTGCAAAGGTTGCCAGTCTGATTGAGGTAGAGGTGGCCGCTCCGGGCTATGGTGAGACATTCTTCACCGATGTAGAACAGTTGGGCAATGATGGCTTGCCGTCTGCGTTCCACCGCCTGGTTGAGCCTGCCGCTGATGTCGGCCGCTGTGAAGTTGCGTTTCGTTGGCATTGGTCTGGTCTCCCATGTTGTCAAACGGTTATCTGCAACGCACCCACGGCTTCGAGCAGGGTGATGTCCTGCACCTCGAACTCTCCGAGATCTGCGCCCCGGATGTCGGTCAGCTTCACTCGCTTGGCGGTGAAGTCCTGCGGTTCGATGAGCACCGTGGCGGCAAACTGTCTGAACTTGCCGTCTTGGTATGTGCCTTGGTGGTCGCTTTTGTTCTTCACGATGTTGCAGGGTATCGGGTCGCCCAGCGTGGTTTCCACCTTTTGGGGGATGCCGTGAAGCAATCCCCCTCCAGTGGTGGCTATCGTGATAAGGAAACCGTTTGGAACAATCATGTGTCAGAAGTCCTCCCCTATGTATCCGCACTGAATGGCCGTTCCCGCTTCGTCTTCGCCCAGTTCCGCGAGGATACTGTTCGACTTCTTGGCGAAGCGTGAGCGCTCGTCCTCACTGAACGTGTAGCTGACACCGCCTTGGGTCACGTTGGGAGCTTCAGCGAGAAAGGCGTAGACCAAAGCCTTGGCCTTTCTGTACTCGTAGCCCATGCGCACTTCCTTGGTGATGTCGGCCTCAGCGTCAAGCCCTGCCTCGTCGATGATGTTGTCAATCGCCGTGGCTGGTATAGGATAGCCGCTCAGTGCTTTCACTGCGTCTCTTGTCTTCATGCTGCTTGGCTGTCAGGAAACGTTGCGGATGCTTATGCGCTGGCCTCTCCGTCTGCCCACGACTGGTTGGCGGTGTTGAGGAACACGAGCGACTTGCGGTTGATAAGAGCAGGCTGCACGTAGGCTTCGGCCAGTGTGGTCTCGCTCTGTGGGTTCACCTCGCTGTAACGTGTCACCTTGTAGAAGCTGCCGTATACCTGAAGGGCTGCGGTGTTCTGCACCATAGGCACGTTCTTGTAGTAAGTCCAACCGAGCTGCACCGTGGGCGATAGTGTCACCACGTTGGTGTTCCACGGCTTGATGGTGTCCTTGCTGCCGTCCTTGTGCTCCACGGTGACGTAGGTGTCGAGGATGACAATCTGGGGATAACCACGTGTGGGACTTGCGTTGTATGCGTTGATTTTCTCCAAGGTTATCATGTCGGCGGTAATCATGGAGAGGTCGTTCACCTGCGGATAGAGACGTTTTGCCGTCTTCTTCTGTGCCACAAGTTCTTGGAACTTTGACTTCTCCATAAAGGCGAACCTCGGCTTGGTCAGTCCCTGTTTGGCTATCATGTCCTGCGCATTGGCGAGGTCAAGCAGACCGTCGGCGTTGTCAGCGTCGCTCCACTCGTAGCCTTTCTTCAGGACGGTTGTTCCGTCCTTGCCTTTCTTCTCAGATATGGAAACGCCGATGAAGTTCTCTGCCGGAACATTGAAGTTGATGGTGTCCTGAGTGGCCATGTCGCCCTCAATTTTGGCAGGGAAAGTCTGCACGCCGCTCGAAGCGATGCGCATGCAGTCGAGTTCCACCTTGTAGTCCATGGCCTTGCGAGCGAAGTTAACGTCGTCATAGACCATGTTCACGAGTTCCTGTTTCTCCTGCTGGTTCTCCGTAGCGGAGTTGGCCAGTGTCTGTGCGTCGAGATATTCGTTTATCTCAATCTCGTCCTTGTCGCGGCTCACGGCATACTTGCTGAGCTTGCCGCTCCATGTGCCAACCTTCTGGCGTGTTTTCTTAGGTGCTTTGGTGTTGAAAGCCACACGGTCGGCGGCCACGGGTATGCCCTCGTCGCCCTCCAAGCCCTTGATGTCGAACTTGCGTGTGTACTTCAACGGGAAAAGCGTTGCCCACGCAAGTCCAGTGCCGGGCTGGAACTTGTTGACGGTGGCCTGCATTCCGGGTATGTCAATGTCGAAAAGTGGTGCGTCCATTGTTGTTTTCTCCTTTTTTGTTTTGTTGGTGTTTAGTCAAGCGTGATGCCCTTCATAAGGTCTACCACTTCCTGCGCCACAGGTGCGGTCTCCTTGCGCAGGCTTGCGCTTCTGATAAGTCTCACCTCGAAGTCGCCCTCACTGGCCTTGACGAAAGTGCCGAGGATGTACTTAGGTGTATAGATGGGTTCAGCCGTCTTTGTGCTTCCGTCGGCTGCTGCGGCTGCCTGATAGAGCACGGTGTCCGCGGCTATTGCCACGCCGAGGGTGACGGTCACGGTGTCGTAGTCCTCGCTGGTGGTGGTATCCACCTTTGTGCAGGCCACTCCCACCTTGCCGTGGGCTATGATGTCTCCTTTCTGTACGCCGCTACCCTTGGCAATCTGGATAGTGGTGTCGCTGGTCTTCACCTCTGCAACGAGGCGGTATCCCTTGATGGGGACGTAGAGTCCGTCGGAGTTCTCGCCCATGGCAAGTCCCTCTTGCAGGTCGAACTCAGGGTTCTTGGCCAGTCCGCCGCCGGGCTTCTCCGTGACGATGGTCTCGAAGATTATCGGGTCGGCTGCTGCCGCGTCTTGATGCTTGAACATTCGGTTCATTGTTCTTTCCCTTTTTGTTGATGATTAATAAAAAACTTGGCTACTGCGCGCCTGGTGCACCTTGGTTCAGTCCGATAATCACGGGCGATGCAGTCTGCGTCTCACGTGCTGCCTCGGCGTTGAGATAAGCGTCCACTGCTGGGTCGGCCTGTTCTCCTGCCTTGCGTCTGCCCCCAATGGGCGGCGTGGTGGCTGTTGACGCAGCCTTTTCTTCCTTGATGTCGCTCTCAACGAAAGGTTTCTGTTTGTCGAGCCATCCGTTGAAGTCGTCGTCGTCCTTGAACGATAGGCGGTCATAGTCGCGCATGTAGCGTTCTTTGAGTTTGTCTGACGCTCCATTGAACAGTGCTTCATACATGGCTT
Source organism: Prevotella sp. CAG:1031 (assembly GCA_963659575.1). Lineage (GTDB taxonomy): Bacteria > Bacteroidota > Bacteroidia > Bacteroidales > Bacteroidaceae > Prevotella. Next base: position 387 of record CAVKVO010000042.1, on the reverse strand, counting down.
TGCGCTGGCTGCCCTGCTCCTTGGTGAGGATGCCGTTAAGCTGCTCACGCATCTGCCTGTTTTCCTGCTCCATCCTTTCGAGCATCTGTTTCACCTCGTCACTCGCCCCGGGAGTTGGCTTCGGTTCGGTTGGCTTCGGTGGTTCTGGCTGCGAGATGGCCTTGCCGTCTTTCAGCCCGTGCTTCTTTTCATAGTTGGCTACTGCCGACTGCTGAGCTTCGGTGGCTCTGCGGTCGCTCTCGCTCTCTATGATGGACTGGAAGGTCACCCCGTCAACAACGGTTTTCACTTCTTCCTCCTTGGTGGTCGTCTCAGCCTTTTTCTTGGCTATCCGCTCCAGAATCTTGGGGTCAACCCCTGCAAACTTGGTTTTGAGCCCCTCAAGAA
>CAVKVO010000041.1:0-13468 GCA_963659575.1 Prevotella sp. CAG:1031 | reverse complement strand
TATGAAGACAAAACCGATTCTTATCGCTTTATTTTCGTTGATAGCGGTGTTTACCGCCTCTGCGGACGACCGCAAGTCGTGCATCGATGACGGTTGGAAATTCCATTATGGCCAGGCCACCGAGGCCATCAACGCTGATTATGACGACTCCGGATGGAGAACCCTGTCGCTGCCCCACGACTGGAGCGTGGAGACAGAAGCTGCGGAGGCTGCCGGCGGCGAACACATTGGTCCGTTCTCGCGCAGCAGTGTGGGCGGCAACTCCACCGGACAGACCGTTGGCGGCGAGGGATGGTATCGCAAAAGGTTCACTCTCGGACAGGAGGACAAGGGCAAGCGCATCATGCTCTACTTCGAGGGAGCATACAACCACTCCACGGTGTGGCTCAACGGTCGCAAAGTGTATTTCAACCACTACGGCTACCAGAGTTTCCGCTTCGACATCACGGAGTTTTGCAACGAGTCGGGCAAGGAGAATGTGCTGACGGTGAAGGTGACAAACAACGGAGTGAACACCCGTTGGTATGCCGGATCGGGTATCTACCGTCACGTATGGCTCCTTAAAGTGCCACAGGTACACCTCGACAGTTGGCGCAACTTTATCCACACGCAAGACGTGTCTGCCTCAAAGGCTACGGTCAACGTGGAGACCTCGGTAAAGAATGAGCAGAAAAAGAAGTCGCAGAGCGAGGTGACGGTGCTTATATATAATAAGGAAGGCCAACTCGTGGCGTCGGACCAGTGCACAGTGGATGTGGCGAGAGGCGGTAGCGAAAAAGTAAAATTCCAGCTCAAGGTGGACAATCCGCAACTTTGGTCGCCGGAAAGTCCGTATCTGTATCGTGCCGTGGTGAGTGTCAAGGACGCCAAGAACAAGACTACCGACCAGTTGGCCACCCGTTTCGGAGTGCGCACACTGGAGTTCTCCGCTGAAAAGGGCTTTTTGCTCAACGGCAAGAGCACACTGATACAGGGCGGTTGCGTCCACCACGACAACGGACTGTTGGGCGCAGCAGCCTTTGACGCAGCCGAGAACCGCAAGATCACGCTGCTCAAGAACGAAGGTTTCAACGCTCTCCGCACCTCTCACAACATTCCGTCGGAACATTTCCTCGACGCTTGCGACAGCATCGGTATGATGGTGTTGGACGAATCGTTCGACCAATGGCTCAGAGCTAAGAACCCCGACGACTATCACCAGTATTTCGAAGAATACAGCGACCGTGACATACAGACCATGGTGGTTCGCGACCGCAACCATCCGTCGATTATCATGTGGAGTATCGGCAACGAGATTCCCGGACGAATAACTACCGAGGGACAGGCCGCTGCGGCCCGTTTGCGCAACACTATCCTCTCGCTCGACTCCACCCGTGCCATTACCGCAGCCATTCCGTCTTGGGACGACTTCAAACATTCATGGGACGACGACAGCAAACTGGCGTTTAAGAGTCTCGATGTGGGCGGCTACAATTATCTCTACGACAAATACGAGAGCGACCACAAATCATATCCCGACCGTGTGATGGTGGGTTTGGAGACCTATCCTAAGCGGGCTTCGGAAAACTGGGTGCTTGCGGAGAAGCATCCCTACGTGATTGGCGATTTCGTTTGGACCGCAATGGACTATCTGGGCGAGTCGGGCATCGGCAGTGCCTCGTTTCGCAAGAGCGGCAACCAACCCTTCTCTCCGGGCTGGCCCTGGTTCAACGGTTGGTGTGGCGACATCGATTTGATAGGCAACAAGAAGCCGCAGTCGTACTATCGCGACGTGGTGTGGCACCGCAAACCCATCACCATGGCTGTGGAAGAGGTGGCTCCGTCGGGCACACACATGAGTATATCCGCATGGGGATGGCAACTGGAGCACCAGAGCTGGACATGGGATTATGCCCAAGGCACTAACGTCACCGTAAATGTCTATTCGCGTTCGCCCCAAGTGCGCCTTTATCTCAACGACAAACTGATTGGCACGAAGTCTACATCGGCCACTTTCTGGGCTGGATTCACCGTGCCGTACGAGGCCGGAACGCTGAAAGCAGTGGAGTATGACGGCAAAGAAGAGGGCGCATCGTTCATTCTGAAGACCACCGGAGAGCCTGTCGGAATACGCCTTGTGGCCGACCGCACCGACCTTGCGTCCAACGGCACCGACTTGGCATACGTCACGGCCGAACTGATAGACGCTGACGGACAGGTGGTGTACGACTCGCAGCGCACCGTGAACTTCACTGTTGAGGGCGAAGGCAGTATCCTCGCTTGCGGCAATGCTTGTCCGAACGACATGGAGAGTTTCCGCAACTCTTCGCCCAAACTGTACAACGGACGTGCTCAAGCCATCATCAAGACCACCAAGAACGCCGGTGAGTTTACGGTAAAGGTCACTTCCGACAACCTGCCCACACAGACTATCACGCTGAAAACGAGCAAGGGCGCAGTCACGGCGATAGGCAATGCGCTGGAGGATGCAGAGCTTCCGTTTTAAGTGACCAGCCGCAACGGCCGCATCCGTGTCTATGGCACCAAGAACTACGAGATCTATGATGCCAACGGCGTGGAAGTCGGAGCGATGACAAAACGTAAATCACTCAATATTAAACAGAATTACGGTGGTAATTTATAGAACCACCCTCAACATTAAACAATTTTACGGTGGTAATTTACAGAACCATGCTTAACCCTTTGTCCGACAGTGAATAAATTGTAATTTTGCGGACAATTACACTATCGCAATCGATGGAATCACTCAAGGAAAAGACCGCCAAAGGTCTGTTTTGGGGCGGCATAAGCAATGGCATGGTGCAGGTGTGCAGCCTGCTTTTCGGCATTGTACTCGCCCGTTTGCTCAACGCCTCCGACTATGGTATGGTAGGCATGCTCTCCATTTTCTCCGCCATTGCCAGCACTTTGCAGGAGAGCGGATTTACCGCTGCACTGGCCAACAAGCGCGAGGTGCGCCACGAAGACTACAACGCTGTGTTCTGGTTCAGCTTCCTTTGCGGCCTCACGATGTATTGCGTGCTCTTCTTTTGTGCTCCGCTCATAGCCGCGTTCTATGGCAAACCCGAACTTACACCCTTGGCTCGCTATGTTTTCCTTGGTTTTCTTTTCGCCAGTACTGCCACTGCCCACAATGCATACATGTTTCGCAACCTCATGGTGAAGCAGCGCGCCAAGGCCACAGTGCCGGCGTTGATTGTGTCGGGCTTGGTGGGTATCACCATGGCATACTGCGGCATGGCCTATTGGGGCTTGGCCACACAAAGCATTGTTTATGTGGCTGCGACAAACGTGTCCTACTGGTACTATTCCAAATGGCGGCCTTCGCTCAAAATAGACTTCCGTCCTCTGCGCGGAATGTTTGCTTTTAGTAGCAAGTTGCTACTGACAAACGTGTTCACACAGGTGAACAACAACTTCCTTTCTGCCCTTCTTGGCAAGTTCTACTCCGTGGATGAGGTGGGCCACTTCACCCAGTCAAACAAGTGGTGCTCCATTGCCAGCTATTTCATCAGCGGCACTGCCAGCAGCGTGGCGCAACCTGTGTTGGCCAGTGTGGCCGACGACCGTGAGCGGCAGTGCAATGTGCTGAGAAAGATGCTGCGCTTCACTGCCTTCCTGTCCTTTCCTGCCCTTGGCGGACTGGCCTTGGTGTCGCATGAGTTCATCGTGATAACCATCACCGACAAGTGGCTTCCGTGCGTACCCTTGATGCAAACGCTGTGCCTCTGGTGGGCTTTCGCTCCTGTGGTGACGCTCTATTCCAACTTGCTTATGAGCAAAGGCAAGTCAAACGTGTTCATGTGGAGCACCATCACCATAAGTTTGCTGCAACTGTGCGTCATTTTCTTCAGTCACAACTACGGCATAGCGTGGATGATCCGTTGCTACGTTTGTCTCAACGTGCTCTACATCTCGGTGTGGCAGTACTTTGTTCACAAGGAAACCGGCCTGCGCCTGTTCACAGCCCTGTGCGACATAGCTCCCTTTGTGGTCATTTCGGCTGCGTCGATGGGCGTGGCGTGGTTGGCATCGCTGCCTTTCGATAACCTCTACGCACGTTTTGGCGTAAAGGTAGCGGTGGCTGCGGTGGTATATCTCGGCGTGATGAAGGTGCTGCGGGTGAAGATATTCGATGAGGCCATGCAGTTTCTTATGAGCAAACTGCACAGATAGTACACCTTTATTATATATATAGTATTGGATTAAGGGAGCTATTTCTTGACGGTAAGAAGTGTTAGTTCTGTGCCGCCAAGCCTTGATGCCATTCTCGAAAAGCTGCTTGACCACGAACCGTAGATATGGTTTGTGCGCGACAGAGTGTACATATCCACCAAGCCGTCGCGTATTCCGCCGATGCTTTCGCGCGATGCCGGTGCTTCTGCCGTGATTATTCTGTCGCCGAAAGCGTCCCTCATTTCCTGCTTCACCTGCTCACTGTCTGTGGCGAGAAATATCTTCAGGTCGGGGTGTTGGGCGAGTTCCCTCTTGCCGGTTTCGATGAACAAGTGCGTGGGACTCTCCTTTATGGCCTCCAGATTGTCGCTTCGGCGTATGTGCATGCCTATGGTGTAGGCCGAAAACCGTGCGCAGTTGGCCTCTATGGCATCCGTCACGGGCTTTACGGGGCGGAAAAGCCTATGCCAAACCTCCGTGGGGATGACCGCAAACTTCATACATGTGACGAGATAGCACCGTTTGCCGCGGCTCCATCCTGCGAAATCAAAACCCTCGTCGCGCAGTTGCATCATGCGGTTGTCATATATTCGTCGGTTGTAAACGAGGCGTTGCACCAACTTGGGCGCATAGAAATTGTGCCGGCGCGGGCGGTCGTTTACGATGAAATCCATCATTTTTGCTTCACGTATGGTGGACTTGTCTTCCGTCCAAGGTTCAAAGATGTCGCGGAAGTCAGCTTTCATTCCCCATTCTCTGAACCACACCACACTGAGCTTGCTGCCGTTTGCCTGGCAGGTGCAGTAGGCCGAGGCTATGGCATACATCCTGTTGGCCAGTCCGCCAAAGGGTACGAGCGTAAAAGTTCCAGTTCTTTCCATAGAGTCAGTTGCTTGGTTGTGTGGCCAAAGCCGTGTTGTTGACCGTCATCAACCTGTTCGGCGTAATCCGTCCTTGATTCGTTTGCTTATGCAGTTTCGGCAAGTCAAAGGTACGAAAAATATCAGATACGGGGCAAAAACCGTTTGGATAACTGCCGTAGTGGCCCATTTACGGGTCGTAAGTGGGCCGTTTACGACCCGTAAGTGGGCCACTTACGATGGCTAAGTGGCATAGTTATGAAACGGAAGTGCCGGAGGTATGAAAATATTTGCGTAACTTTGCATAAGACAGGCTGCACTCGGGAAATTGAAAACAAGTTTTCTTTCCGCTCGTTTGCACTGTCTTTGCAGAAGACAGGCTGCACTCGGGAAATTGAAAACACGTTTTCTTTCCGCTCGTTTGCACTGTCTTTGCAGAAGACAGGCTGCACTCGGGAAATTGAAAACACGTTTTCTTTCCGCTCGTTTGCACTGTCTTTGCAGAAGACAGGCTGCACTCGGGAAATTGAAAACACGTTTTCTTTCCGCTCGTTTGCACTGTCTTTGCATAATCAATATACTACTATGACCCACGCACCGATACTACTGTTTGCATATAACAGGCCGACGCATTTGCGCAACACCCTGGACGCACTGAAGCGCAATCCGGGGGCTTCAGACAGTCAACTGTTTGTCTATTCCGACGCCGCACGCACCGCCGACGACCAAGAGGCGGTGGATGAGGTGAGGCGTATGCTCCGCAACGTTGACGGATTCAAGACCGTGGAGGTTGTGGAGCGCAAGGAAAACTGGGGACTGGCGCGCAGTGTGATCGACGGCGTTGGCACCATCGTGGAGCGTTTCGGCCGTGTGATAGTGCTCGAAGACGACCTCGTGGTGGCTCCGGGTTTCCTCACGTTTATGAACAACGCCCTTGAGACATACAAGGACGAGCCGCGTGTGGGTCACATCCAGGCGTGCGACTTCACCAAAGATGCATCGCTGCCCGACACATTCCTTATAAAATGGACGGGCAGTTGGGGTTGGGCCACATGGCAAAGGGCGTGGACGCACTTCAATCCCGACGGAAAGGCTCTGCTCAAGGAGCTGGAAGACCGCAAACTGACCTATCGTTTCGACTTCAACGGACGCTACGGCTACACCCGTATGTTGCGCCGACAGATTGAGGGAAAGAACAATTCGTGGGCTATAAGGTGGAACGCGAGCCTGTTTCTGGCCGACATCCTTTCGCTCAACGTGGGGCGCTCGCTGGTGCAAAACGAAGGTTTCGACGGCAGCGGCACCAACTGCGGCGGCGGTGGACTGTATGCTTCCGACCTGTATATGGGTGACATTCCGGTGGAAAAGATTTCGCCCATAGAGGAAAACGAGTCGGCCCGCATGGCATACGTAAGGTATTACGCGCGCACAAACTCATTCTTCGCCAAAGCCATACGAAGAATAAAGCGCACGCTCAAAGGAGACTTTGGGAAGTGAAGAGTGAAGAACGAAGAGTGAAGAATTCATGTGCATAGTAGGCGAAGCGTCCTCGCTTTGCCCTTAGCGCATTTGGAAGGCTGTAGTAGCAATTCCTCATTCCTCATTCCTCATTTTCCAACTAATTCTCACCGTATTACGGATTTTATATCTACCTTTGCCTTGCGTTGAGGGAATCTCCTGATGTTTTATTGGCAGCACTAAGGCAAGAAAAGTCTCGACGTAGACAAGCGTCGGGCGGCTTGGTGGCCAACCTCTGGACTTGTTTTGTTAGTCGCAAGTCTGCCATTCTTTAAGGTAAAAATAGATTGATACTTATGAAAAAAAGACAATCGTTGGCCGTTGCAGCAGCAATGGCTGTTGCCGCATTGTCTCCGTTGACGGCTGGAGCACAGCACGGTTTGCGCGTACAGCACTCCGCCTTGCGCCAGACAGTGAAGCAGAAGCTTCTGCCGGCGCAACGGGTGGCAAAGCGGATGGAGCTGGAAAAGCGCTACAAGTCGCTCTTCTCGGTGAAATACTTGGGCGAGAAGAGCAGCCAGTTCACCTCTCTTTCCCGCAGCACATCGGCTGTGGCCACTCGCCCTGCGGCCTCGCTGGCCAAGTCGCCCGTGATGCGCACTCCCGACGGACGCGAGCTTTACGGCAACGTGGTGTACTCCGCTGATTGGGAAGACGACGCCCTCGGACTGTATTCCTTCACCGCCACGAGCGACATCACCACCAATATGGTGTGGCGCAACGACGACTTCGCCGCCAACGGTGGTGGAGCGATGATCAACGGAAAGTTCCACGCTATAAACTACTACGCCAACGACACTGAAATGTCGGTCAACCACTTTGTCTTTGACATGGAGACGGGCGACTTGGAGGCATATTCAAGTCTCAGCGACGTGTCGTGCATAGCAACCGAAACGGCTGTGGCTTCTGACGGAACGGTGTACGGACAGTTCTACGACGCCACGACCGGCACTCCTCTAGACTTCGGTGTCATAGACTACAACACCATGACGCGCACCAAGATAGGCAACGACCTTATCCATCAGTATGTGGCTCTCGGTGTTACGTCCGACAAGACTGTCTACGGTGTGGCAAGCGATGGCAACCTTTATAAAATAGACACTCAGACGGCAGCGGAAACTTTCGTTGGCTCCACCGGACTGACGTTGGCCAAAAACGACGGTAGCACCATTTCGCAGAGCGGTGAGATTGACCCGAAGACCAACACGTTCTATTGGGCTGCGATAGACGCCAACAACTATTCGGCTCTGTACACAGTTGACCTGACCACTGGAAAGGCCACTGAAATAGGCATGTTCCCCGGCGGCGAGGAGGTGTTGGCTCTCACCATACCTAAGCCCGCAGCTGAAGACGGTGCTCCCGCAGCTATCGAAGACCTCGCACTGAACTTCGAGGGCGCTTCGCTCACGGGCAAGGTCGTGTTCACCGCTCCGAGCAAGACGTTTGGCGGAAGCGAACTTAGCGGCAGCCTTACATATAATATAGTAATAGACGACGAAACTGAGGTTAGCGGTACCGCCACGGCAGGCGCAGTGGTGGAGAAGGAAGTGACCGTAAGCGGCAGCGGAACCCACAAGTTTGTGGTGACAACGGCCAACAGCGTTGGCAGCAGTCCCAAGTCTACCGTTAGCCAGTACATCGGCTACGACGAGACATTCCCCGTGGAAAACCTGTCGCTCAAGGGCAACAGCACCACAGGCGCGATGACTCTGACATGGGACGCTCCTACGGGTGGATACAACGACGGATTCATCGGCGACTTGACATACGACGTTACACGTTATCCCGACGGAGAGGTTGTGGCCACAGGTCTCACGTCAACATCGTTCAGCGAGACTGTCAACCCCACGGAACTCACTGCATACAGCTACGGAGTAGTGGCAGTGAACGGCGACCAGCGCAGTGGTGAGGTGACGAGCACCAAGGTTGTGGTTGGTCCCGCCATCGTGCCTCCATACGACAACGACTTCGCTGACGAGTCGTCGCTCGACCTGATGACCATCATCGATGCCAACGGCGACGGTTCCACATGGGGCTACCACGACGAGCGTCAGTGCGCTGCCTATGTGTACAGCATGGACAACCAGGGTGACGACTGGCTCATCACTCCTGCCATAAAGATGGAAGCTGGCAAGGAATACACCGTGACGTTCACCACATCGTCTATGGATACGGACTTCAAGCCGGAGAAACTTGAGGTGAAATATGGCGTTGGCGACGATCCTACTGCATACACCGGCACTCTGCTTGAGCCTACGGAAATCTCTGAAAAGAAGGAGTTCTCTGCCAACATCATCCCATCGGCGACAAGCGACATCAGGGTTGCGTTCCACGCAGTGAGCGAACCCGACAGGTTCAACCTGTTGCTCTACAGTGTTCACGTGAGCACCGGAGCCAGCACAGAAGCTCCCGACTCGGTGAAGAACTTCGTGGTGAAACCTGCTGAGGAAGGAAAACTCAACGCTACAATTAGCTTCACCTTGCCCACAACAACCATTGGCGGCAAGACTCTCTCGGCCATCTCTAAGGCTGAGGTGTATCGCGACGGCGCACTGGTGAAGACGTTTGAGAGCGATATCACACCGGGCGTAAGCAAGGAATTCACCGACGCGGTGGACAAAGACACCGTATACAGCTACAATGTTGTGCTCTACAACGAGAGTGGAGTAGGGCGCAAGTCGGCCACAAAGAGTGCGTTCGTGGGTACCGACGTGCCTGCAACCATCGATGCATCGAGCATCAAGGTGGTGGACAACGGTTCGTCGCTCGCCGTAAGTTGGGATGCCGTGACCGTTGGAAAGAACGGTGGCTACGTTGATCCCGCCAAGATAACGTACAATCTGTACGACGATTTGAGCTACGATGAATACTATGGCTATATGTATGGCACCAAGATAGCAAGCGTAACCGGCGCTAACTCTGCCACAATCACAATGAACACCGACGAGGGCGACCAGGAAAACTATAGGATATACATCCAGCCAGTGAGCGACAAGGGTGAGGCTTTCTACAGCACCAGCTTGCCTCTCGTGATAGGCGAACCCTTCAACATCCCATTCTTGGAGTCGTTCTACGACGGCGGCCAGGACAACTTAGGTTGGTGGCAGGAGAATCCTAGCTACTCCAAGTGGGAGCCCTACAACTGGATTCCGTCTGAAAACGGCGACCCAGGCGTGGCTGTGTTTGAAGGCAACGGTGACGGCGCAACGCTCGGCACGGGCAAGATAGCTCTGGCTGGCGCGGAAAATCCGAAGCTGTACTTCAACTACAGTGGCCAGGCAGGTGCTCACGTAGCGGTGCAGGTTGAGATTCAGAAGCCCGACGGCACCGTGACCAAGGTGGACGAGTTTGATATGGACAACAACGATGTCGAAGGGGATGTGGCATGGACCTTGCGCTCTGTGTCGCTGAAAGACTTTGCCAACGAGCGTTACGTGATTGTTCGCTTCAACGCCAACGGTCAGGGATGGCTCTATCTCGACGACATAATCGTGCGTCAGGTTTATTCTGACGACTTGGGTGCGTCTATGACTGCTCCCGAGAAGATGAAGAAGGGTGAAAAGGGCACGGTTACTGTCGCTGTGACCAACCTTGGCGACAACGCTGCTGAGGGTTACACCGTAAATCTCTCAGACGGCGACAAGGTAGTGGCTTCGGAAACTGTGAACAAACTGCTGCTCCCGCAGGCTACCGACACCGTTGCGCTCAGCTATACTCCGAGCATATTCGGCGAAGGCGATGAGGCCAACCTCACTGCAACTGTCGTTTACGACAAGGATAAGGACGAGTCTAACAACACGGCTACTGCCACTGTTGCGCTCATCAGCTCTTCTAAGCCTGTTCCTACATCGGTTTCCGCAAGCAAGACCGGCGACGGCATACAGTTGTCGTGGGCTGCTCCGGCCATAGAGGAGAAGGAAGTGACCGAAGGATTTGAGGACTACACTTCGTGGACTATGGACAACTTCGGTGAATGGACCTGCTTCGATGGAGACAATGGCCTGGTGGGTGATGTGTTCCCCGACGGCTACGGCAACTATGGCGTTCCTTTTGCCTTTGAAGTGGTTGACGGTGAAGGTGTATCTGAAAACATTCCCGCCCTTGCTCCGCACAGTGGCAGCAAGTATGTCGCAGCCATATACAGCGTACGTGAGAACGAAGATGGCGAAGGAGCATACGTGGATGCTGACAACTGGCTCATCAGCCCGACGCTCAACGGTCAGGCGCAGACCATAAAGTTCTTTGCCATGAACCAGAGCGACAGTGAGTCCAACTATCCGGAGACAATCGAGATGCTCTATTCTACCACTGACACCGACACGGCAAGCTTCACACTCGTGAAGACCGAAGGAGTGGGAGATGGCAAGTGGACTGAATTTAGTTTCGATGTGCCTGCCGGAGCCACTCACTTCGCCATCCGCAACATCACTGCAATGGGCGGTTACATGTTTGCAATAGACGATGTAACCTTCAAGTCAGGTGCCGGTGTGCTCACTGGCTATAAGGTTTACCGCGATGGTGAGTACGTTGCAACCGTTGACACGAATACCTTGAAGTATGTTGATGCCGGTGCTACCGACGAAAGCATCATGTATTCGGTTAGCGCAGTGTATGCCGACGGTGAGTCAACTCCTGTGTCTGCTTCTGTTGCAACGGTCATTGACAACGTCAAGGCCGACGGCAAGAAGTTCAACGTTTACACTCTTGACGGCAAACTCGTGGGCGAGGGTCTCACCTCAACCAAGCTTCTGCGTCGCGGAGTTTATATCGTGAACGGTCAGAAGGTGACGATCAAGTAAGGTTTACACCTTATTATATATATAAAGAGAGCCGCATCCGTAATCTTAACGGATGCGGCTCTTTGAGTTTTAGTGACTCTTTTGTGGTTGCCTAATGTCCTTCTTGTGATTGTCTAATGCCCTTTCGTGATTGTTTATAACCTTCTTGTGGTTGTCTATATCCTTCTTTTGATTGTCCAGCGGCTTTCTATTTGTACAGCATAACGATGCTGCCGGCAGTGATTAGTGCCGCACCGAGAATGGTTTTCAGGTTCACTGGTTCTTTGAGAAAGAGGAAAGCGAGGCAGATAGTGATTACCACACTGAGCTTGTCTATTGGTGCCACACGACTTACGTCGCCCAGTTGTATAGCCTTGAAGTAGAATAGCCACGACAAACCGGTGGCGCAACCGGAGAGAACGAGGAATATCCACGTGTGGTTCGGTATGGTTTTCACCTCCGCCTGATGGTTTCCCACAAGCACAATGCCCCACGTGATGAGCAGAATAACGGTTGTACGGATGGCAGTAGCCAAGTCCGAATTAACGTCTTTCACTCCGATCTTTGCAAAAATCGCCGTCAGTGCAGCAAAGAACGCTGACAACACTGCGTAATATTTCCACATGATGCGTACCTTATTTTATATTGTTTTCTGGTAGATATTATATTGTTCCTTGATGGATATTATATTGATATCCAGATAATATGTCTCGCTCGTTTCTTGACGATATATCATATCGCCTTCCGAAACCCTTGCGACATCGGCGGCAAAAGTACCACTTTTCAAGCATCAATGGTCAAAAAACGGGATAAAAAGAGTTTGCGCAGTTGTAGGCAGCGCATGAAGTCTGTAGGAGGTACGGCGCCCCCGCCGTATCAATCGCTCGCAGAGCGAAGAATTAGCCCACAACTATGATATTCCATATAAGCCCGAATGATACGGGCACCGTACCTCCTACGCCGCCCCTCCTATGTGCTTCCAACACCTCTTCATCCATTTTAGCAACTTGTCGAATAACCACGACACGCACAAACTTATGCCGAATACCATGAATGGATAAGCCGCTTTGATTAACAACGAATCACCTTTTTCAATGTAAAGCAACAATGTACGACCTACCAGCACGTGGAATATGTAGATGTAAGCGGAGTATTTCCTTCCGATGGTTGCCATCCAAGAACCTTCTCCGAACTGCGGATGGCGCAATGCCCAATAGAAATAAGGTAGGAACATAGGCAATGTAAAGATGAACATTTCCCTTGCTCCTTTGTCATGATACACGGTGCGAAACATCAACATTTCCCCATAAGCCAAAAGTAGTGCGCCGAATGTATAGGCCCAAAAATATCGTTCATTCGACAAGAAGTGGAAAGCCTTGTCGTTGTTCTCACGAATACACCTGCCAATCATCATACATGGCAGTCCCATGAAGAGGAAAATACGAGTCGGAACGTGTGGTATAGGCTTGAAATTGCTAAAGAAAAACACTAAAAGCAGTACCGGAGCAGCATATCGCAACCACTTCGTTAATCTCCATTTGTCGGCATAGTGAAAGATAATCAGGCAATATAACACTGCGTAGAAATACCAGAGATGGAAACCAAACAGTGGAAGATCATACACAATCAAGGCGGCAATGCTCTTCAACCTAAACGTATTGCTAATCCATTCGTCCAGGGTTCCCTGGCTTTTCATGTCAAGAAGTTCGTTGATTCCATACAGAACGGAAGCGCAAATCACCATCACAAGTAGCTTTCGGATGTGTTTCCAAAACTTGCCTTTCTCCTCCATCATCGGATAGTAATATCCCGTAATGACAAAGAAAATGGGAACTGCACACCTCACAATGGGAGATATCCACAAGGTTCCAAAATGAATACACACAACGAAAAACGCTGCAACGCATTTCAACACGTCAAGACTGCTGGCACGGGACGCACCCATACCGGCAGACTTTGCACAACCAGAGGCCGTGCAGGAAATCTGTTTTGCCATAAAAATAAAATCTTAGCGTAAACAAACTTGACGGAGAAGGACTTTCTCATGGGGACGCACAAGACAAAGAAAAAGCGCGGACCAGCACTTATCTTGTCTTGAGGCCCTGAGAAAACCCTGCATATTGATAAGTCAAGCCC